>DATKFO010000096.1:0-4631 GCA_035544355.1 Thermoanaerobaculia bacterium | reverse complement strand
ACCGCACCGGCTTCGGCCGCCCACGCGCGAAGAACGGCCTGCAACTCGAAACGATCGGCAACACTGCGATCTGGATCCTGCCGAACCCGAGCGGACTCAATGCAAACTATCGCCCTGCGGAGCTCGTCGCGCTCTACCGGGAACTGAAAGAATGGATCGAGGAGACGTCACGATGAAATTGACCGAGCTCTTTCTCGCCGATCTCGAACGCGAAGCAGCGCCGACGCGCCGCGTGCTCGAGAACGTTCCCGACGATCACGGCGACTGGAAGCCGCACGAGAAATCAATGCCCCTCGGCTATCTCGCAACGCTTGTTGCCACGCTGCCCGGCTGGATCGCGATGATGCTCAAGCAGGACGAGCTCGATCTGCGCCCGCCCGGCGGCTCGCAATACAAACAGCCCACGTTCACGACCGCGCGCGAGCTCCTCGCCGCATTCGACGACGCAATCGCGAAAACACGCGCGGCACTCGCCGCGACGAGCGAGGAACACTTGATGACGACGTGGAAGCTCCTCGCCGGAGGCAACGTGATCAGCGCGCAACCGCGCCACGTCGTCATCCGCGACACCTTCGGCCATCTCGCTCATCACCGCGGACAACTGACCGTGTACCTGCGCCTCAACGACGCACACGTGCCCTCGATCTACGGACCGACGGCCGACGAGCCGCTCTAAGCCGCGACTACAATACCCAGCATGTCCCGGTTTCCACCCTGGCACTTCCGCGCCATGGATCTCGGCGAAGTGCAGGTCGATCCCGTCCACGACGAATTCTTCAAGGCGCAGGATCTCGCCGACGCGCTCGTGCGCGAGTCGATCCAGAACTCACTCGACGCGCGCCTTCCTCGCAGCCGCTCGCCCGTGCGCGTGCGATTCCGCTTCGCCGCGGGACGCCACGCGCTCGTTGCGGAGGCCGTGCGCGAGTACTTCGACGGACTCGAGCCGCACCTGAATGCGGTCGCGAAGACGATCCATTCGGTTCTTCCCCGTCAGGACGAGTCCGTACCGTACCTGCTGATCGAGGACTTCGGCACACGCGGCCTCACCGGCGATCCGCATGTCGATCCGGAGCTCGAGCCGTCCGGCGAGCAGCGCAACGACTTCTTCTACTTCTGGCGCAATGTCGGCCGCTCGAACAAAGGGGAAGTCGATCGCGGCCGCTGGGGACTCGGCAAGGCCGTCTTCACCGTCGCATCGCGCATCCGCACGATCTTCGGCATCACGCGCCGCGCCGACGACGACCGCGGCCTGCTCCTCGGCCAATCCGTGTTGAAAACCCACGTGCTCGACGGCACGCGCATCTATCCGTACGGCTTCTTCGCGCGTCACGAGCGGAAGAACGGATTGCCGCTGCCAATCGAAGATCCGATCCTCCTCGACCGCTTCGCCGACGACTTCGGCGTCACGCGCATCGAGCCCGGCCTCTCGATCATCGTGCCGTACTACCGCGATGACGAGCTGTCGCTCGAGCGCATCATCGAATCGACGCTGCACCAATACTTCTATCCCATCCTGCGCGGCGATCTGATCGTCGAAGTCGTCGACGGCGGACGAACACAACGCATCGCGGCAGACACGATCGATACGCTCGCATCGCGCGATTCGACCGTCGGACGCCTGGCCTCGCTCACGCGCTGGTCGCTCGAGCAAACGGACGAAACGCGCGTCGTCCTGCCCGAGCGCGACGCGGCCGCACCGAAGTGGGACGAGAAGCTCTTCGACGTCAAACAGCTCGCCGAGCTTCGCGATCGCTTCGCATCGGGCAAGCGCCTCGCGTTTCGCGTGCCGGTGCTCGTCAAACGCAAACGCGCCCGCGCCGCGAGCTCGTCGTTCGATGTCTACCTCGAGCGCGACGACGCCTTGCGCAAGAGCGAGCACCATTTCATCCGTCGCGGCATCACCATCCCCGACATTCGCACCAACGGCGACAAATGCGCGCGCGCCCTGATCGTGATCGACGATCAACATCTCTCCACGTTCCTCGGCGACGCCGAGAATCCCGCTCACTCCGACTGGTCCGAGCGCGCCGACAAGATCCGCACGCTCTACGATCACGGTCCCTGGACGTTGCGCTATGTGAAAACGAGCGCGCCGTTTCTCGCTTCACTCCTCGCGCGCCCCGCGGAAGGCCGCGTGCGCGATTTCCTCGCCGATCTCTTCTGGGTCGATGTGCCGGAGGAAACGAGCGAGCCGGACACCGGACGCATTCCTATTCGCGGCGCGGCGTCCGGCGAGAGCGCCATCGATGGCAATGCCGGCGCGACCGGCAGCAACGCGATCACCATCGCAAAAATCGCTGGCGGGTTCACGATCAAAGCGTCCGGCGACGCTTCGATGATCGGGCGTCCGCTGCGCGGCGAGATCGCGTATCGCGTGCGCGCCGGCAATCCCTTCCGCAAACACAGCAAGTTCGACTTCGATCTGCTCGCGGACGACGCGATCACCGTAAATGCAGAGGGCGTGCGGATGCGAGCAACGTCCGTGAACGCTTTCGAGCTCACACCCGCGGCCGTCAGGTTTCAGATCTCGATGAAGGGATTCGATCCGCGCCGTGATCTCATCGTGCGCGTCGTGGAGACAGGCGATGCTTCGGAAGCTGAACTTCACTGAGCGAACGAAGATCCCGCGTGCGAACGTGCACGTGACGCTGCGCCGCGGCGACGACGGCGTGCTCGCATTCGATCCGCTGCTCTCGTTCGACGGCGTCGCCGTCGCTCCGTCCGCGCGCGTCTTCATCGAGGCCTACTATCGAACGTCGTTCATGCGCTTCGACTGCGGCTCGGTCGATGCGTTCGTGCCGCCCGGCGACCGGCGCCTGACCGACATCGACGGCACCGGCGTCGTTCACTTTCGCGTGAAGGTCGTGGATAACGACGCGAATGACCATCGCATCGTCGCCGTCGCGGACGACATCGTCGTCTCGGAAGAAAAGCCCGACGCCGCGGGACGCATGCCGCTGCTGCCGGTGAACTTCAGCGATGCGCTCGCGCAACAGCCGTGGCGCATCGCCTTCGAGCCCGGCGGTCCTGTCCTCGAGCTCAACACCCGCATCCACGACATTCGCAACGTCGCGAGAAACGATGCCGCGTTCTTCGCGCTCGTGTATCCGGCGGCCGTTCGCGAGGTGCTCACGCAGATCCTGCTCGTCGAGCGCCACGACGCGCACGAAGCCGGCTCGGACTGGTGGCACCTCTGGCTGCGCTGGGCAACCCGCTACGCATCCGCCACGTTGCCGGATGACGAGGAAGAGTCGCGGCTCTGGATCGACGACGTCGTCGCGGCGTTCTGCAGCGACCAACGGCTCATCGATCGCTGGCGCAGCGCGGAGGCGCGATGACGAAGCTCCGCGCGCTCAATGACAAAGGCATCAGCGAATTTCGCGGCTTCCTGCAGCAGATTCGCGACGGCGCCGAGTTTCGCGCCAGTCCTGCGATTCTCTACACCGACGACTACTCGCCGCGCGTGCCGCGCGCGATCGAGATCGAGCCACGCAGGTTCGCGAACAAATACGCGGCAGCCGAATATCTTTCGACGCGTCTCGGCGAGCTCGCCGGCGCCAGCGACAACGCCGGCCTCTGGAGCTGGCTCGCGCTGTTCTATTTCGATCAACTCTCGCCGGTCGATGCATCGGGAAAACGACGGCCGCGCGAGGACTATCACTACATCCCTTCCCAGGACACCGGATGGCATCGCGACCGCCACCTGCTCGCCGGTCCGTGCAAGCTGTTCATGACACATCGCGAGCATGCGCGTCTGCTGCTCCACCCACCCGTGCATCAACACGGCGCCTTCATCTACGACCTCGGATTTCGTCGCGATCTGATCACCAACCGAGGACTCATCGAAGCGATTGACCTGCTTTACTGGGATGCGAAGCGCAATCGTCCCAAGCGAGGAGCGACGACCGCGAACCGGCCCGGCAACCTCCGGCGCCTGATCGCAGTCGTCCAGCAGCTCGACATCAATTACGACCTCTACGGAATGCGCGCGGACGAGATCCTGCACCTGCTGCCGCCGGAGTTCGACGGCTGGCGCCCCGCACCGCTGCTGGTCCGCGGCGCGCACACCTCCGCCGAAGCTCACGTCTCGTGATTCGGATCTTCGGTGCGCAACACGTGCACGACTTTCGTGCGCGTCATGACGTTCATCAGTTTCTCGATCTCCTCCGGCGACACCGGCACACCCGCGAGCGCACCCATCTCGAGCACAACGAACACGAAGATCTTCCCCAGCAGCTTTCTCAACGACGACACAAATCCTCCCTTCGACGACTGCGCGACTCAGACGAGCGGCGCGGCGGCGGGAGGAGCGCGCAAGCGCGCGAGCGCGAGGAGCGGAGCGGAGGGAACGTGGAGCGCGAGGCGCGCGAAGCGCGGCTCGGAGCGAAGCGACGGCGCGAAGAGGAGCGAAGCGACGACGAGCGCACACGCGAGGATCGGCGCAGCGGGGGTGAGCGCCGCGAAAAGAACCGCGGCAACGAGAAGAACGACGATCGCCTTTCGCGACTGCATTCCCTGCTTGATAGCACAGACAGGAGTGTCTGTGCCACCGTCGTGTCATCCTGAGCGGGCGGCGGGTGGGGTGCGAAGGATCCCCTGCAAATGCACGAGACGCGCTCCGTCGGCAGGGG
>DATKFO010000095.1:0-7286 GCA_035544355.1 Thermoanaerobaculia bacterium | reverse complement strand
CGGATGGTTGACGAGCGCGAGCCCGCCGGCCGCGTGAATCGCATCGATGTTGCTCTGCAGGTTCTCGACGACGGTTTTCTGATGCTGCGGCATCACGACTTCGCGCAAGCCGATCGCGTTCACGTGCAGCGGCCGTTTCGGAAGGCGATCGGTGACCTCTTCGCCCGGGATGAGCAGAATCGCGCTGCTGCCCACGCGCGTCAGCGCGTCGTGATCGGTAATGACGAGAAAGTCGTAGCCATGATCGCAATACCACTGCGCGACGGCTTCAGGAGTCGAATCGCCGTCGCTCGCAAGCGTGTGGGTGTGCGTGTTGCCGCGGAACCAGGTGGCCAGGAGCAGAGTGAGAAGCAGTTGCATAGTTGCAGAGTTGCAGAGGAGAACGGCGCCCCGGCTCTCCTCTGCAACTCTGCAACTCTGTAACTCTGCAACTCGATCACGCGCTGCCCATCACTTCCACGATCCTCTTTCCCATATCACTCGGCGCTTTCACGACGTGAATGCCCGCCGCCGCGAGTGCATTCATCTTCTCCGCTGCGGTGCCGGTGCCGCCGCTGATGATCGCGCCGGCGTGGCCCATGCGGCGTCCCGGAGGCGCGGTCTGTCCGGCGATGAAGGCGACGACCGGCTTCGTGACGAATGCCTTCACGTACACGGCCGCATCCTCTTCAGCCGTTCCGCCGATCTCGCCGATCATGATGATCGCTTCGGTTGCCGGATCCGCCTGGAACGCGGCGAGGCAGTCGATGAAGTTCGTGCCCGGGAGCGGATCGCCGCCGATGCCGACTGCGGTCGATTGTCCGATGTCGCGCGTCTGGCCGACTGCTTCGTACGTCAGCGTTCCGGAGCGCGACACGATGCCGATCGGTCCCGGCTTGTGGATGTGTCCCGGCATGATGCCGATCTTCGCCTGCCCCGGCGTGATGATGCCCGGGCAATTCGGTCCGATGAGGCGCGACGGTGTTTCGTTCGCGGTGACGCGGCGCGCATTCGTCTTCTTCAGAAAGTCATGCGCCTTCATCATGTCGTTCACTGGAATGCCTTCGGTAATACAGACGATGAGCTCGATGCCCGCGTCGCACGCCTCCATCACCGCGTCCGCTGCGAACGCGGGCGGCACGAAGATCAGCGAGCAATTCGCGCCCGCTTTCTCGCGCGCATCGCGCACCGTGTCGAACACCGGGAAGTCTTCGTGCGTCGTGCCGCCCTTGCCCGGCGTCACCCCGCCGACGACGTTCGTGCCGTAGTCGCGGCATCCCTTCGCGTGGAACGTTCCTTCGCGTCCGGTGATGCCCTGGACGATCACTCGTGTGCTCTTGTCAACCCAGATTGCCATTACGCCTGTCCCTTCGCGGCTGCGACGACCTTCGTCGCCGCGTCCCACATTCCGTCCGCGGTGATCAGCGGCAGGCCGGAGTCCTTGAGGATCTGCTTGCCGAGGTCGACGTTCGTGCCTTCGAGGCGAACGACGACCGGCACGGGGAGTCCGATTTCGCGCGAAGCGCTCACGACGCCCTCGGCGATGCGATCGCCGCGCATGATCCCGCCGAAAATGTTGATCAAAATAGCTTTCACATTTTTGTCGCTCAAAATGATGCGGAACGCGTTCTTGACCTGCTCGGCGCTCGCGCCGCCGCCGACGTCGAGGAAGTTCGCCGGCTCGCCGCCCGCAAGCTTGATGATGTCCATCGTGGCCATGGCCAGACCGGCGCCGTTGACCATGCAGCCGACGTTGCCGTCGAGCTTGATGTAGTTCAGGCCGAAGTGCGACGCCTCGACCTCGAGCGGATCTTCTTCGTGCAGGTCGCGCATCTCGACAACGTCTTTGTGCCGGTAGAGCGCGTTGTCGTCGAAGTTCATCTTGCAGTCGAGCGCGAGGACGTCGCCCTCTTTCGTCACGAGCAGCGGATTGATCTCCGCGAGCGACGCATCGGTCTCGACGTACGCGCGCATCAGCTTCTGCACGAAGTCGACGCACTTCTTGAACGCATCGCCGGAGAGTCCGAGCGAGTACGCGACGCGGCGCGCCTGGAATGGCTGCACGCCGAGAACGCTGTCGACGGCGACGCGCTCGATCGCGTTCGGGTCTTTCGCCGCGACTTCTTCGATGTCCATGCCGCCCTGCGCGGACGCCATGATCACGTTCATGCCGAGGCGGCGATCGAGCGTGATGCCGAGATAGAGCTCTTTGTCGATGTTGAGCGCTTCTTCGATCAGAACCTTGCGAACGATGCGTCCCTCGGGACCGGTCTGATGCGTGACGAGCGTCATCCCGAGCATCTGTTTCGTGAGGCCGGCCGCTTCGTCCGCGGTCTTCGCGAGCTTCACGCCGCCGCCCTTGCCGCGGCCACCCGCATGAATTTGCGCTTTGACGACGACGCGCCCGCCCAGCTCTTTCGCCGCGCGGAACGCTTCGTCCGGCGTGTCGGCGACAATGCCGCGCGGCGTCGGGACGCCATAGCGCCGGAGGATCTCTTTTGCCTGATACTCGTGGACTTTCATAGCGGCGCGGGTTTTATCACAATCCGAAATGTGGCACAGACACTCCTGTCTGTGCAGTTCAAGCGCGGAAGCACAGACAAGAGTGTCTGTGCCACAGGAACCACATCAGCATGCAAATCGGTGAAGAGGTCACGATCACGCCCACGGAGCTCGTCGCGGGTGGTGCGGCGCTTGCGCGCATTGATGGGTTTCCGATCTTCGCGACGTCGGTTTTTCCCGGCGACGTTGCGGTGGTGCGGCTCAGTGAAGTGAAGAAGGGATTCGCGAAGGCGGATCTCGTGCGCGTGATTTCTTCGAGCTCGCTGCGGCGGTTGGAGCCGTGTCCGATCGCGGGCGAGTGCGGTGGCTGCGACTGGACGGCGCTGCGGCTCGATGCACAGCTCGAGGCGAAGCGGCGGATTCTTTCGGAGTCGCTGCGCCGCACGGGCAAGATCGATCCTGCGTCGCTGCCGGAGATTCGGATTCATCCGTCGCCGCTCAACTATCGATTGCGGTCGCGATTGCATCGCGACGGCGACACGATCGGGTTTTACGCGATGCGCTCGAATCGCGTCGTGCCGCTCGCGCGCGAATGTGAAGTCGTGGGGCTCGAGACGGCCGAGTTGGCAGTTGGCGGTGGGCAGTTGGCAGAGGAGAACGATCAAGCGATCGAGATCTGGGAAATCGGTGGTCGCATCTCCACTGCAAACCGCCCACTGCCGACTGCCGACTGCCTCATGAGCATCACCGTCGAGAATTTCACGTACAACCTCGCGCCCGATGCGTTCTTCCAGGTGAACCGGCATCTTCTCGGCACGATGCTGCGACTCGTGTCTGCGATCGCATCGCACACGCGGATGAAAACGCTCGCCGTCGATCTGTACGCCGGCGTCGGATTCTTCACGCTGCCGTTGTCGCGATTGTTCGAGCGCGTGATCGCGGTCGAAGGTGCAGCCGCGTCGGCGCGATGCGCGCGGAGCAATGTGCCGTCGAATGTGGAGATCGTCGAGAAAGCGGTGGAGCGCGTGACTTTGCCCGATGCCGATTTCATTTTTCTCGATCCGCCGCGCGCGGGGGCGCGGCCCGAGGTGATCGATGCGGTGGGGAGGCATGCGAAAGAAACGATTGCGTATCTGTCGTGTGATCCCGTAACCTTCGCGCGCGACGCAAACCGGCTGCTTGCGTCGGGCTGGCGCCTTTCCACGCTGGACCTCCTCGACCTCTTCCCGAACACCCACCACGTCGAAACGCTCTCCTCGTTCGAGCGTGTCGCATGAAAAAGTACCTGCAGCCCTACCACTGATTGGCCTGATCGCCGGATTCACGTGCGGCGGTTCGTGGATCGATGCGATCGCATTCGCGACGATCGCGATTCTCGCGTTGATGTACGTAGGACAGGCTTCAGCCTGTCCGGATTCGACGAGGGATAGACGGGACAGGCTGAAGCCTGTCCTACATTTCCTTCTCTTTCTCGTCATCGGAATCGTGCTCGCGATGCGCGTGCAGCATCGCGAGGCTCGCGAGCACGCGGCGTTCGCACGCATCGATTCCGATCGCTTCGTGACGGTCGAAGCGCCGATCGATCGCGACTGGTCGCCGCGCGGCGCGACGTTTTTGCTTCGCGCGCGAAGCTTCCGCGCGAATGGCATCGCGTTCGATGCGCCGCTCTCGATCTACGCGCGGTTCGAGCCGCCGCCGATCGCGCTGTGTGCGCGCGTTCGCGCGGAAGGGTTTCTGCACGTGAGCGAGCGCGGCTACACACTGACGGTGAAAGCGCCGTTGTTGCTCGCGTACGAAGGCGAGCTCTCGTCGCTGGATCCGGCGGCGTGGAATCGCAAGCTCGCGCAGGGCATCCGCGCGAACGGTCCGCCTGAAGAAGCCGCGCTGATCGAAGCGATCGTTCTTGGCCGCGGCGAGCGGCTCTCCGATTCGGTCCGCGACGGATTCAAACGCGGCGGGACGTATCACCTGCTCGTCTTTTCCGGATTGCAGATCGCATTCGCCGCCGCGATTCTCGCGCTCGCGTTGCGCTGGCTGCACGCACCGCGCGCGTCCGATTGGTCGCTGCTCGCGTTCGCATTGCTTGCGCCGCTGTTCATCGGACCGACGGCGTCGGTCGCACGCGCAAGTGTGGGCATCGGGCTCTACGCCCTGTCGCGGATTCTCAAGCGGCCGACGTCCTTCGAGAATCTGTGGTGCGTCGCGGCACTCATCGAATTGATGATCGATCCGCGCGTGCTCGCCGACGCCGGATTTCAACTGACGTTCGCGGGAGCGGGAGCATTGCTCTTCATCGGAAAATCATTCGCAAAGAGGCGCTGGCTCGCGTACGCGCTCGCCGCCGAGCTCACCGTCGCCCCGCTGACGCTCTTCCACTTCCACCAGTTCGCCCTCGGCGGATCGTTGCTCACGATCCTCCTCACGCCCGTCGTCTTCGCGATGCTCGTCGCCGGCGCCCTCGCTTGCGCGATCCCGCATGCTTCCCTCTTCGCCGCCATCCGCCTCCTCCACGGCGCCTGCGTCGCCGTCAACGCCTTCGGCTCCCACGCCTCCGGCTATTTCGCCGCCCCGCCGCTCGCTTCGCTCGTCGTCGCCGCGTTCGCTTCGCTCACGGCCATCGCCATGCTTCGCGGCCGCGCTCGCGCTCTCGCGATTGCGTTCGCGATGCTCATCCCGACGGGCACCGCAATTGTCAACTCGCTGAACAAAAGAGACGTCGGGCAGCCGACAATCACCTTTCTCGACGTCGGCCAGGGCGATGCGATCGTGCTGCGCAGCGGCACGCGCAACATCCTCGTCGACGCGGGCGGCTTCGAATCGCGGCTGCTGCCGCAGCTCGCCGATCGCGGGATCCGCCACATCGACCTCGCGGTGCTCACGCACGTGCATCCCGATCATTGCGGCGCGATGCCCGCCGCGATCGCGCGCATGCGCGTCGACGAGCTCTGGGTCTCGCCGCGCCAATTTCGCGGCGACTGCGCGCAAGCGCTGCTCGAGCTTTCGCGCATGACGCACATTCATCTCGTGCGCGATGGCGAGGAGCGCACGATCGGCGCGATCAAACTGCACGCGCACGTCGCCGACCGCACGTTCAAACGCGCGCAGGAGAACAATGCGTCGATCGTGCTCGTCGCGGGCATCGGCAAACGCCGCGCGCTGCTCACCGGCGATATCGAGAAGGAAGCCGAGTCGTGGTTCTCCGATCGCGATCTGCGTGCGGACATTCTCAAAGTCGCGCATCACGGCAGCCGCAGCTCGTCGATCTCGATTTTCCTCGATGTCGTCACGCCTCGCGTCGCCGTCATCTCGTGCGGCCGGCGCAATCTTTTCGGGCATCCGCACGCGAACGTTCTCGAGTCACTCGACGAGCGCGGCGTCCGCACCTGGCGCACGGATCGCAACGGCTCGATCGACGTCGAGCTGCGCGACGGACACATCTTCGTCCGCCCGCAAATTGACACCCCGATTTCCGCGGGACTAGAGTGATTCGCTCCGATGTCTTCAACACTTCTGCGGCTTGGCCTCTGGATTCTGGTCCTCGTGCTCGCGGCTTACGTGATCCACGAGAGCTACTCGGAATCGACGATCGCCGAAATGATCCCCATGGGGATGCTGCAGAAGGTCCTCGTCCTCGGCGGCGCACTCGTCGTCCTCGGCCTCGTCGTCAAGGTCTTCGAAAAGGGAACGAAGGTCGTGTCGAAGAACCGTTGCCGCGTCTGCAAAACCGTCGTCCCCACCGGCGCGATTTACTGCCGCGCGCACCTGCGTGCGATTCTTCATGATGAGGATGAGAAGACGCACATGACTCATGTCCGCAAGCGATAGGACTGAGCTCTGAGGACTGAGGGCCGAGGTGCAATGGATCAACTCAGTCCTCAGTCCTCACACCTCAGTCCTCTGGTTGTGATCGCCGGGCCGACCGGCGCCGGCAAGTCCGATCTTGCATTGCGTCTGGCAAGAGCAATCTCCGGCGAGATCGTCAACTACGACTCCGTACAGATCTATCGCGGCTTCGACATCGGCAGCGCGAAGCCTTCCATCGAAGCCCGCAGCGTCGTGCCGCATCACCTCTTCGACATCCTCGATGCTGACGAAGAATTCAACGCCGCCGATTACGCGCGGCTCGCGCGCAAGACGTGCGACGACATCCAAGCGCGCGGCAACACACCGATTCTGGTAGGCGGAACGTTCTTCTACTTGCGCGCGCTGCTTTCGGGACTGCCGGAGATGCCGGGGCGCGACGAAGCGCTGCGCGCGCGCATCCGCAGCATCGCAAACCGGCCGCGCGGTCCGCATTGGCTGCACCGATGGCTGTCGAAAATCGATCCGCAAAGTGGTAGAAAGATCGCCCCGGCAGACCGGCATCGCGTCGAGCGCGCACTCGAAGTCTGGGTCACGACGGCACGTCCGATCTCGAGCTGGGAACGCCCCACGAGCGACAACAGTCCGGCGATGAAAATCGCGCTCTCTCTCGAACGAACGCTTCTCGTCGAAGCGCTCGACCGCCGCGTCGATGCGATGTACGCCGCAGGCTTGATTGAGGAGACTCGCGCGCTTCTTACGCGATATTCATCAGACGCGCGTCCGTTCGGAACGATTGGGTATGCCGAAGCGGCAGCCGTCGTGCAGGGGACGATGACGGTCGAGGCTGCGATTCCAGAAACCCGGCGCCGCACGCGCGCGTACGCAAAACGGCAAATGACGTGGCTGCGCGCGGAACCGGGCATGCATTGGATCGACGCGAGCGACAAAGAAAACGCATACGGAGCCGCATTGCGGCTCAGTGAGGGAGTTGCTTGAGACTA
>DATKFO010000094.1:0-5022 GCA_035544355.1 Thermoanaerobaculia bacterium | reverse complement strand
CGAATGTGGTCCGCTGGTTCTGCGAGATCGTCGGCTATCAGCGAGGTGCGGGCGGTGTGTTGCTGCCGGGCGGCTCGCTCGCGAATCTCACGGCACTGATCGCCGCGCGCAAGGCGTTGCTGCCCGATGATTTTCTGCGCGGCACGCTCTATTGCTCCGAGCAGGTCCATCACTCGTTTCAGAAAGCGGCGAACGCCGCGGGCTTTCCGTACGCGAACATTCGCGAGCTGCCGGTCGACGAGCGCTTTCGCATCCGCACCGACGCGCTCGAAGAGCGCATCGCGCGCGATCGCGCGGACGGCTTCACGCCGTTTCTCGTCGCGGGGAGCGCGGGCACGACCGGCACCGGCGCCGTCGACGATCTCGAGACGCTCGCGCGAATCGCACACGCGAACGCGATGTGGTTCCACGTCGATGGCGCGTATGGCGCGTTGTTCATGCTCACCGAGCGCGGACGCGATGCGCTGCGCGGCATCGAGCAGGCGGACTCCATGATCCTCGATCCGCACAAAACGCTCTTCCTACCGTTCGGCACCGGCGCGGTGCTCGTGCGCGATGCGCGCACGCTGCGCCGCGCGCATTCTCTGCACGCGGACTACCTTCCCGACATGCAGAGCGAAGAAGAGCTCGTCGATTTCTGTGAGATCTCGCCCGAGCTCTCGCGCGACTTTCGCGGTCTGCGCGTCTGGCTGCCGCTGAAGATGTTCGGCATCGAGCCGTTCCGCGAGCAGCTCGACGAGAAGCTCGATCTGATCGCGTTCGCAACCGAGGAACTGCGCAAGATCGAAGGAATCGAGATCGTCGCGGAGCCGCAGCTCACGATCACCGCGTTTCGACTCGTGCGCGACGGCGCCGATTGCAACGAGCTCAATCGCCGCCTGCTCGATCGCATCAACGCGAAAAAACACGTGATGCTCACGCCGACGATCGTCGACGGCAAATTCGTGATCCGCATCTGCATCGTGTCGCACCGCACGCATCGCGATCGCGTAGAGCTCGCGCTCGACGACATCCGCGCAGCGGTGGCGGAGGTTTAGCGCCGCAGGATTCGACGCCCCGATTGCAGTTGCCGCACGACGTCCTGCGCGCGACCGATCACCGTGCCGTGCACGATTACGAGCTCGTCGTCGAAGTTGTGACTCGCCACCGCCGGATCGTTTCCGCCGCGACGCTTCGTGTCGCGCAGCACGTGCTCGCGAATCTGCGTCGCAAGCGCATCGATGCGCGGCATCATCCAACTCGTGTTGACGAATCGCGCGAGCACCTGCTGCAGCGTCGCGAGATAGAACGCCTTCAGCTGTGCATCATTGAGCAATCGTCGGATGAGCTGATTGCGCTCAACGCCGTGAAAGACGTCATGCTCCGGCCCCACGAAGTTGAAGTCGTGATCCCACGGAAGGAATTCAAAACGCTGCGATCCCTCGCGCTGATACAAATAGAAATTATTCACGCCGAAGAAGCTCGTCAGCCCATCAACCTCGGACGTCGCAACCTCGATCGCGTAATACGTCAGCAGCACATGCGAATCGATGAACTTCGCGATGTCGCTGACGAACGTCGCATCCGGTGCTTCGCTGACCGTGCGGATGAATGCGAGCAGCGCGGTGCCGTCGAGCGATGACTCGTTCGTCTTCGGCTCGAACGGCGACGGAACGTAATCCGCGACCGTCGTGCCGCGCGACAGCGAGAAATCCCACGCCGGCTGCGTGAGTGTCGCCGGCACGTTGTACTCGAACAGATTCCCGCCGCCGCCGTCGACGTGATTCGTGACGAAGATCTTGTCGATCGGCTCGACGATCGCGTAGAGGCCCCACGGCTCGCCGTTCATGGTCAACGTCGCGTACGCGTTGCGCGGTGCGGTGATGCCCATCTCCTCGAACACGCTGAACGCGAGCCGTTCGCGAATGAACGACGCGTCGTTGTACATGTTGTCGAGCACGAGCACCTTGAAGCCGCGGAACGTCTGCGCCTTGTCACGGCGATTGAAATCGACGCGCAGTCCCGGCTTGATGCCGTTGCGCGTGCCGCTCCCGCGCGAGCGGATCGAACTGTTCGGTACGACCTGGCCGTCGATCGTGAGCTCGGCGTCGTAATTCGTATTCTCCTGATACGTCGCGCGCAGCGTGCTCCAGTCGGCGGCGCTCATCGCGATGCGCACGTCGTGCACCACAGATTGATCAAAGAGCGCGTCGACCGACGGATCGGCCGCGAACGCGGGAAGCGCGATCAGGAAAAACAGCGAGACAATGGTTCGCCGCATACTTGCGTTGTTGTATCCGGCGATCGATGCGAGGGTCTGTCAGCAAACGGAAAATCGTGTGGCTGAGTCTGTTCAGCCTGGTCGCGGCATTCGCAGTGTTCGCGTACCTGCGTCCGCTCACGATCATCGAAGCGCTCGTCTCCGCGAGGCTGCGCATCGGCGGCTTTCGTACGCAAATGATTCGCGTCGGTCCGCACAACATTCGCGTGCTCGTTGGCGGCGAAGGTCCGCCGCTCGTGCTCGTGCAGGGCATCGCGAGCAAAGCGAACGACTGGGTGCTGATCCTCCCGCAACTCGCACGCGAACACCGCGTCTACGCAATCGATCTCCTCGGCTACGGCGGTTCCGACAAACCGAAAGACGCCGACTACTCCATCGCGTTGCAAACCGACATCGTGCGCGGCGCGATGGATGCGCTGCATCTCGGAAATGCCGACGTGATGGGACTCTCGATGGGTGGCTGGATCTCGCTGAAGCTCGCGTCCGAATATCCCGAGCGCGTGCGCCGCCTCGTCGTGATCTCGAGTCCCGGTTTGCCGTATCGCACGTCATTCAGTGCGACGACCTTCACACCAACGACGATCGAAGGCATGCGCGCGTCGATGGCGTTGCAGACCGATAGGAAGCTGCCCGCGTTCGTTCTTCGCGATCTCATTCGCCGCCGGACGGAGACGCGCTACGTCGTCGAGAGCGGCATGCGCGCGATGCTGGCGATGCGCGATTCGATGGAGGGAAAACTCGATCGCATCACGATGCCAACGCTGCTCGTCGCTGGAACGAAGGATCGCATCGTGCCGTTCGCGATCACCGAGCGCATGCAGCGCGAGATCCCGCACGCGCAATTCGTTCGCCTGGAGGGCTGCGGCCACCTCGGCGTCTTCGAATGCCGCGATCGCGCGCTGCCGGCGATCGAAGCGTTCCTTCACTCTTCCTGAATGTAGCCGTTCGCCGCCATCCGCTTGCCGGACGCGTCGTAGTTCGGCAGCGCGGGCACGCCGGCGGCGTCGACCCACGTGTTGTAAAACTGAAAGAGCGAGCAGACGGTGATCGCGTCGTAGATCGCTTCCTCGCTCATGCCCGCGGCCTTCACGCGCTCGATGTCGTCGATCGTGACCGACAGCGAGTCGCGCGTGATTTGGTCGACGAGCCCGAGGAGCGCGGCGAAGGCGGGGGTGACGGGGGCGGTGCGATAGTCGGCGAGAACCGCTTCGACGAGCGGTTTGTTTTCGAGCAGTTCCGCCGCGACCGCGGCGTGGGAGCCGATTCAGAAATCGCAGTTGTTGACGCGCGACGTGAACGCAGCGATCAGCTCGCGCTCGCCGGGCAACAGCGGCGACGGCCCGCGCATCACTTCCTGCGTAAATCGCGCGAGATGCACCGTCGCCTGCGGCTTGTAATTGAACAGCGCGAGAATCTTCGGAATCGGAATCCCCGCGGCCTTCATCGCATCGAGCGCATGTCCCCACGCGCTCTGCGGGTGATGGTGCTCGACTTCGGTGAGATGCATGGCGAAATGATACTGGTTAGCAGTGGGCAGTTGGCAGAAGGCTACATGCCACATCGGTCCACTGCTAACTGCCTACTGCCTACTGCCCACTGCCTACTTCAAAAGACTCGACGGCAATCGCGGCGACGACAGCAGCTCGATGAACACCTTCCACTGCTTCGCGCGATCGTTGCCGGCGTGGCGCTCGACGTATTGCCGCACGAGATCCTTGCCGAGGTTGTAGTTGATGACGTAGGAGCGGTACTGGTCGATGAAGCGCACGCGCTGCTTCGCGCGCGCGGGTGCGTTGAGCGCGTACTTCGTCAGCCACTCCGCCGCCTGATCTGCGTTGATCTCGCCGTTGAGATAACGGCGCGCGGCTTCGTTGCCGGCGTAGCTCGTCTTCGCGGTCAGCTCCTGCACGCGGTAGTACTTCTCCGCACGCGGCGGATCGAGTCCCGCGATCGGGAAGAGCTTCGTCTTCTCGAACTCGACGCGCTCGTTCGACGGGAACGCGATGTCGATGCCGTAGTTCGCGCTGCCTTCCGCGATCAGCGATTGCGGACTGAAGAGCGGATACACCGTCATCTCGACCCAGCCGCGATCCTTCACGAGATTCTTCTCGAGCAGCGCGTTGTAGACGTGATGTCCGGGATAGCCCTCGTGACACGCGAGGTCGATCGCGCGATCGATGTAGATCGGCAGATCGGTGTTGACCTGGATGAGGCTCGTGAAGTTGCCCTTGTACCAGTTGTAGCCGCTCCACGATTTGTTCGTGACGTATTCGACGGTGAACGTCTCGCCCGGCGGCAGTGATGTGTGCTCGAGCGTGCGCGAGCGACAGCCTTCGATCGCCGCCTTGAACACCGCGTCGAGTTTGTCGTGCGGGATCACGAAGTCTTTGCGGAATTCTTCGAGCCGCGCGGTGATCGGTCCGTCGCCCGGCAACTCCTTCTCCAGCGAAGCAATGACATCGCGGAAGTACTCCTCGGGATGCGTCGGCGCGACGGCGTCGTACAGCGCCTTCGATTCCTCGTCGAACGTGAACTTCCGTCCACCGAGCATTTCCGCGCGCGCGATCAGCGCTTCGGTCTGGCGCTGCAGATATTCGCGGCGCAGCTCGAGCATCGCGTCGGACGGCTTCGGTGTTGCGGCGATCTCGTCGCGCAGCTTGCGTGCGTCGGCGAGGATGTCCGGCACGCCGCGCTTCGCAGCTTTCACTTCGTCGCGCCACGCGGGCGGACCGTAGAAAGCGTCGACGTAATCGGCGTCGTGC
>DATKFO010000093.1:0-5133 GCA_035544355.1 Thermoanaerobaculia bacterium | reverse complement strand
TGCTTTTTGACTTTGGAGTTGATGCGCTTGTCGATGTTGATCTTTTCGATCTCGATCTCGATGAAGTCCTGGAGCTTCTGCAGGCGCTCGTACGGCGACGGCGTCTCGAGGAGCTGCTGCTTTTCGCTGGTGGTGATGAGGAGGTGCGACGCGAGCGTGTCGGCGAATTTGTCGGGATCGTCGAGCTTCAGCGTCGACATCACGCCTTCGAAGGCGAGGTGATGCGACATCTTCGCGTACTGCTCGAAGATCTCGACGAGCTTCTGCATGTACTGCGAGACCTCGGGCGTGAGCGGATACTTCGTATCGATCTCGCGCACTGCGACGGTGACGTAGCCGGCGCCTTCTTCCGCGGAGACGATCTCGCCGCGGCAGATGCCTTCGACCATCACCTTCACGTTCTGGTTCGGCAGCTTGAGATTTTGAACGACCGTGGCGATGACGCCCGTGTGATAGATCTGCTCCATCGTCGGGTCATCGACTTTGGGATCCTTCTGCGTCGCGAGAAAGATGCGTTTCTCGGTGCTGGAAAGGGTCGCTTCCAGCGCGAGGATCGACGCGCGGCGTCCGACGACGAACGGCGCCATCATCGAAGGGAAAACGACCATGTCTCGCAAAGGAACGAGCGGAAGCTGCGCGATTCTGGTTTCGTGCATGGACATGTTGGTGTTTTAGACCAGTTGGAGGGTTGGAAGCCTCCCCATAAGTGTAGGTACGAATGTAGGTCGCGGCTTCAGCCCGACCGCATACGGACGGGCTGAAGCTCGTCCTACATCAACCCGCTTTCTTATAGAGAGTGATCGGCTGGCTGCGATTGTCCACGACTTCCTTCGTGATCAGGCATTCGCTGATCGCGTTCTGCGAGGGGATCGTGTACATGATGTCGAGCATCAGCTCTTCGATGATGATCTTCAGCCCGCGCGCGCCGACGTTGCGCTTGAGCGCTTCCTCGGCGATCGCTTCGAGCGCATCGTCGGAGAAACGCAGCTCGACGTTCTCGAAGCCCATGATCGTCTGGTACTGACGCACCAGCGAGTTCTTCGGCTCGCGGAGGATCTCGATGAGCGCACCCTTGTCGAGCTCGTTCAGCGTCGCGACCACGGGCAGGCGTCCGACGAACTCCGGGATCAATCCGAACTTGATCAGATCTTCCGGATGCACCTGGGCGAGCATCTCGCCGGTACGCTTTTCTTTCTTCGTCGCGATCTTCGCGCCGAAGCCCATCGAGGTCTGCGAGAGTCTACGCTCGATCACGTTCTCGAGTCCGACGAACGCGCCGCCGCAGATGAAGAGGATGTTCGTGGTGTCGATCTGGATGAATTCCTGATGCGGATGTTTGCGTCCGCCCTGCGGCGGAACGTTCGCAACGGTGCCTTCGAGGATCTTGAGCAGCGCCTGCTGCACGCCTTCGCCGGAGACGTCGCGCGTGATCGACGGGTTGTCGCCTTTGCGGCAGATCTTGTCGACTTCGTCGATGTAGACGATGCCGCGCTGCGTTTTCTCTTTGTCGTTGCCGGCGGCCTGGTAGAGCTTGAGGATGATGTTCTCGACGTCTTCACCGACGTAGCCGGCCTCGGTGAGCGTCGTCGCGTCGACGATCGTGAACGGCACCGACAACATCCGCGCGAGCGTTTGCGCGAGGAGCGTCTTGCCCGTGCCCGTCGGCCCGATCAGCAGGATGTTCGACTTCTGCAGCTCGACGTCCTGGCGCGTGCCGCGCGAGTGGTAGTCGATCCGCTTGTAGTGGTTGTAGACCGCGACGGCGAGCTTCTTTTTCGCCCGCTCCTGCCCGATGACGTAGAGGTCAAGGAATTCCTTGATTTCCTTCGGCTTCGGAAGATGTCCGGCGCCTTCGAGTGCGCCCGGCTCGTCTTTGCGATCTTCGGCGATGATGTCGAGGCAGATGTCGACGCACTCGTCGCAGATGTAGACCGTGGGCCCGGCGATCAACTTCTTCACGTCGCGTTGCGACTTGTTGCAGAAGCTACAACGCAGAACGTCGCCGCTGTTCCCCTTCTTCGACATGCCGATTGGATCCTTTTCCTGAAGGTCGCTCCGAATTGAACTCCTGAGCGTCGGTGAAGTCAACTCGCCGCGTCACAACTGCATTCCAGTAGGCAGTTGGCGGTGGGCAGTTGGCAGAGGGACACCAATCAACGGCTCGGTCATCCTCTGCCTACTGCAGCAACGCGAACTGCCTACTGCGAGCGCGCGAAGCGCGCGGACTAGTCTCGCTTCGCGATCACCTGATCAACAAGTCCGTATTCCCGCGCATCCTCGGCTTGCAGGATGTAGTCGCGGTCCGTGTCGCGATCGATCTTCTCCATCGCCTGTCCCGTGTGATGCGCGAGGATCTGGCTCAGGCGCGCCTTCATGCGCATGATGTCTTTCGCGTGGATGTCGATCTCGGTTGCTTGTCCGCCGAGGCCGTGCATCAGCGGTTGATGGATGAGCACGCGCGAGTTCGGCAGACAGTAGCGCTTGCCTTTCGAGCCCGCGGCGAGCAGCGTCGCCGCCATCGACGCCGCCTGCCCGATGCAGATCGTCGCGATGTCCGGCTTCACGTACTGCATGGTGTCGTAGATCGCGAGCCCGGCCGTGACGGAACCGCCGGGCGAATTGATGTAGAGCGAAATGTCTTTTTCAGGATTCTCCGCCTCGAGAAAGAGCATCTGCGCGATGATCAGATTCGAGACGTTGTCGTCGATCGGCTGGCCGAGGAAGATGACGTTGTCTTTGAGCAGGCGCGAGTAGATGTCGTAGGCACGTTCGCCGCGCGACGTCTGCTCGACCACCATGGGGATGAGGACCATTGAATTCAGTCTCCTTGGGCGCAGTTTATCCCGAAGCGCAGCGAGGGATCTCCGGTGGCACCGCACGGAACGCGCACGAAGGCCAATGCAGTCGCGGTGTAACCGGAGATCCCGCGTCTACGCGCGGGATGAGCTCGAAGCCAACACCAACTCCAACGCCTTCTCCTGCGCCATCGATGCCCGCAGCGCGTCGTAGCCGCCGTCGTGTTTCAGGCGATGCTTCACGTCGGCGAAGTCGCGGTCCTGCTCGCGGGAGGCGCGGCGGATCTCCGCGTCGACTTCGACGTCGGTCACGTCAATCGCTTCTTTCTTCGCGATCGCTTCGAAGATGAGCGCGCGCTTCACGCGCTTCACCGCTTCTCCGCGAAACTCCTCGGCGACCTTGCGCCAGTCGATCTCTGCTTTCTCGAGATCGACGCCCTGCGACGCGAGGTAGCGCGCGTAGTTGTTGACGGATTTCTCGAGCTCGTCTTCGACGAGCGTCTGCGGCACTTCGAACTCGTGCGCGGCGATCAGTGCGTCGCCGAGCTGGTTGCGCTTCGCGCGTGCGATCTCGCTCTCGCGATGACGGCGGATGTCGTCGCCGATCACCTGCCGCATCTGCTCGACCGTTTCCCAGCCGCCGACGCTCTTCGCGAACTCGTCGTTCACTTCGGGCTTTTCCTGGACGCGGATCTCTTTGAGCCCCACGTCGTGATGCACGGTCTTGCCGCGCCACGCTTCCTGCTTCGCGTCCTCGCCGTACTCCTTGTCGAACGACACGATCTCGCCCGGCTTCTTGCCGCGCAGGCCTTCATGCAATTCGGGCAGCGGCGATTCTTCGCCGACGCGGAAGTGGCCGGAGTCGGTCTTCGTCTCGCCATCGGGAGTCGTCGACACGATCTCGATCACGGCGTAGTCGCCGTCTTCGAGTCCGCGCTCGGTCTCGGGGCGATACGCGCTCGCCTGATCGCGCAGACGCTCGATCATCGCGTCGACGTCGGTGTCGGTGACGTCGACTTTCGGATCGTCGATTTCGAGACCGCGGTACTCGCGCAGCTCGAAGCGCGGCTTCACTTCGAACTTCGCCTTGTACTTCACCGGCGCGCCTTCGATGTACGCGTCCATGTGCTCGAGCTCCGGATCGCCGACCGGCTCGAGTCCCTTCTCCTGCACGACCTGGCGGAAGCTCAGCGGAAGGAGGCGGTTCATCACCTCTTCCTGAATCTCCTTCGCGAAGCGCGTGCGCACGACGCTCGTCGGTACGTGCCCCTGCCGGAACCCCGGCACCTTCGCCTGGCGGCTGAACTCGCCCGTCACACGGCGCGACTCGGCGGAGATGAGATCCGCGGGGATCTCGACTTCTACTGACTTCTGAACGGATGAGAGATCTTCGAAATTTAGAACAGTCATTTTTATGTGTTGGTGCGAAAGGTGGGACTCGAACCCACACGGCGCTAGCCACTGGATCCTAAGTCCAGCGCGTCTGCCAATTCCGCCACTTTCGCGCGTCGATAGGCAACTCGAGCCTAATACAAAACGAGGACTGAGGCACGAGAGGCCCAGTCCTCAGCACTCATCACTCGGTTTGGTGCCCCCACCAGGACTCGAACCTGGAACCAACAGATTAAGAGTCTGCTGCTCTACCAATTGAGCTATGGAGGCGTCAGGACCCGCTCTAACCACTCGCGTGCGGCAATCTATTTCGATCGCGCATGCCGCTCGCGAGGGCGCGGATTGTAGGCGCTCAACCTCTGGCGCGCAAGTTCTCGGCGAGCAATCGCTCGCCGCGGCGCAGGTAGTCCCACGCGGAGAACAGCGTCATCAGCAGCGCCACGCGAAACATGATCTCGGAGAACCACAGCAGCTGCGGCAGGAAGGCGTTCACCGCGATCATCGTGCCGAGCGTGATGGCCTGCAGCACCGTCGACGTCTTCCCCGCCCACGACGGCGGGAAACGCTTCACATTCACGCGCGTGTACATCAGATACGCAAAGCTCACGATCAGAAAATCGCGGATGAACACGACGTACGTGAGCCAGCCCGGAATGCGCACCACCGGCATCGGCCGGTGAATCGTGTAGAAGAGATAGCCGCAGATCAGCAGCATCTTGTCCGCCGCCGGATCGAGCAGCGCACCGAGCTTCGAGCGCTGATTCAAGCGCCGCGCGATCATCC
The DNA here is from genome assembly GCA_035544355.1 of Thermoanaerobaculia bacterium. Taxonomy (GTDB): domain Bacteria; phylum Acidobacteriota; class Thermoanaerobaculia; order Gp7-AA8; family Gp7-AA8; genus DATKFO01. Next base: position 163 of record DATKFO010000093.1, on the reverse strand, counting down.
CGTCGAAGATATCCGTCACCGCCGCGGTGACGAAGATGATGAACGCGACCGTGTACATCTCGCGAATCGACGCGAAGAGAAAACACGGCACCATGACGATGCGCGCGAGTGTGAGAATGTTCGGAATGGTCATCTAGGAGTGCGGCGGCAGAGCCGCCGCTTT
>DATKFO010000092.1:0-5393 GCA_035544355.1 Thermoanaerobaculia bacterium | reverse complement strand
CGCGCGCGCTCGTACAAACGCACGGCTTCCGCGAGATCGCTTTCGTCGCGTTCGAGATTGCCGAGATTGTTGAGCAGGCGTACGACGATCACGCGATTGTGCGGGCGTTGCGCGAGACCGCGGCGATAGGCGTCGCGCGCGCGATCGCCTTCGAGAATGCGACCGAGATCGTTGTACGTGCGCGCGAGCAAGTCCGCATCGTTCGCATACTCCGCAAGCGCGAGCGCCTCGGACGTGTAATCGAGAGCGGCATCGAGATCGCCACGCGATCGCGCGACGATGCCGAGAACGTCGAGTGCCTGCGCGCGCTCGACGAGATCGTTACACGCGATCGCTTCCGCGAGCGACTTCGTCGCGATCGCTTCCGCCTCATCGAGCTTCCACTCGTTCGTCAGCTCGATGGCGCGCGCGATGTCCAGCGCGGCCGCGAGAACGAGTGCGATCACCGCGTGTGGGCCTGGACGATGCGGAGAAAGCGCGCGGCGTTCCGGCCGTCGCGTTTCGATGCGACGACCGCCTGCAGCTCGCGCTCGGCTTCATCGAGCGCACCGGCTTCGGCGTACGCGACTCCGAGCGCGAGGCTCGGCCGCGATTCGTTGCGCTCCAGCTGCGCGAGTTGCTCCGCGCGCGACGCTTCGAGCACGTGGAACCGCGCTTCCGGCGCCGGCGGCGCGGGCGCGGTGATCTCCTTCGCGTCGACGAATGCGGTCACCTGCCAGAGGAACGTTCCGCCGCGCGGCAGCGCAGCATTCGGCGTCCATCGCGGCTCGGAGACGAGCGCGCTCGATGCGATCGGGCGAAAGCGCTCGTCGAAAATCTCGACGCGATAACGCGCGTTCGGAATCGCGGTCCAATCGAAGCGCGGGCGATCGTCGACGACGATGCGGCCGATCGGCGAAAGCGGCTCGAGCGTTTGTCCGTGCGTCGCGCCGCGCAGTGCGAGCTCCGATTGATGCAGCAGAATCGCCTCGCGCGGGATGACGAGCGTTTGCGGTTTTCTTTCGCGCGTCGCGAAGAATCCGCCGAGGATTGCGATCGCAAGCGCAGCCGCGACTGCGAGCCAAACACGCCGCGAGCGCGGCCGCGCGAACTCGGCGAGATCGCGAACTTCGCGACGGCAGCGCGCGCAGTGAGCGATGTGCGATTCGACGAGCTCGCGGTCGATCGCATCGGCGGAGCCTTCCGCGTACGACGCGACCTGCTCGAAGTCGAGATGCGCCGGCTCGCTGGCCGCGAGGTCCCGCGCAAGTTGTCGGATATCGCCCATCTTCATCTCCCGGAGACGCGTCCCGCCGCGTCGTATTACCAGCGCGCCATGCGCCGGGCGAGCCGCTCGCGGGCGCATTTGCGAAGATTGATCACTTGTTGACGGGTGGCGCCGAGGCGGGCGGCGATCCATTGATCGTCGAGCGGCAGCTCGGGCCAGAGTGCGGCAAGCTCGCTCGCCGGAATGTCCACCGCCACGGCGAGCGCGGCGAGATCGGCGAGCACCTGAACGTCGCGCAGGTTGAGCAGCAGCGCCACGCGTTGCCGCGGCGGCAGTTCGAGGATCTCGCGCCACAGTTTTTCGAGGATTTCCTTTGCCTGCAGACGATCGAGCGCCGCTGCCGCGTTGTCGCGCAAATCGACTTCATCGAGAGTGGTCGCGCGCGCGTCGAGATTTGCGGAGGCAGCGAAGAGTGAGACGACTGCGTGAAATCCGAGAGCGCCACCGCTCGCGGCGAACAAACGCTCGAGCGATGCCGCGATGCGGCGCGGATCGAGCGAAACGTCGGCGTCGACCGCACGCGTCGGCCGCTCGCGCCACGCAGCGAATCCGCAGACGAGATCGCGATCGCGTTCCCAGATCGCGAAGCGCGCATCGCGTGTGAGCACGTAGCGGATGCGATTCGCGAGCAGCGTGCGCTGCGGCTGCCGTTGCCGCAGATGATCATCGACGGCGTGAAACGTGACGGTGGCGACGTAATCGGCGAAGCTCGCGATCGGCTCCGCCTCGAAGATCGATTCGAATTTGCGCAGCAAGCGGATCATCACGGCGCCGCGAATGTCGTCGACGTCTTCGTCGCGCAGCATGTTGCGTCTGCCGAGGCTGCGGCGGATCACCGGCTCCGCGACTTCGGTGAGCAGGCGCGCGATGATCGCCTCGCGCTTCGCGGGATCGTGCGTCGCGTAGAGCGGCGAAAGAATCGGATCGCCTTCGAGGAGGCGGCGCTTCGACACCAGGCCATGATAGTTCGCGCTCGCAGTAGGCAGTAGGCAGTAGGCAGTGGGCAGTGGGCAGTAGGCAGTGGGCAGTGGGCAGTGAGCAGTCCGGCGTCTTCGCGCCTCGCAGAGGAGAGAAGCTGACTCGCAATGTTCTTCTGCCCACTGCCCACTGCCTACTGCCCACCCACCAGTAATAACCCCTCATCTCCGCACGTCTCACCCAACCGTCAGGAGGAGACCGATGCGACTCCGTTTCGTGGTCGTGTTGCTGTTCATTTGCACTTCGATCGCTGCGCAGACGACGACGTCAGTGCTGACCGGACGCGTCACGACGGGCGACGCAGACCTCGGCGGCGTGAACGTCACCGTCGAGTCCGCCGGGTTGCAAGGCACGCGCACGGCGCAAACGGCTCCCGACGGAACGTTCGTCTTTCCCGCGCTGCCGCCCGGCACGTACACCGTGCGATTCACGCACGAAGGCATGCAGTCGGTCGCGAAGCGCGCGGAGCTGCATCTCGCCGAGACGACGCGTGTCGACGCGGCGCTCCAGCCGCTCGTCGCCGAAGAGCTGACCGTTGTGCCTGCGCCGGCGACCGTGCTCGAGACGCCGCAAGTCTCCGCGAATTTCGATCAGTCGTTCATTCGCCTGCTGCCGATCGGCCGCGCGATTCTCGACATCGCGCGGATCGCGCCCGGCGTGCACGATAGCGGTCCGAATCGTTCGCTCACGATCAACGGTGCCGCTGCCTACGACAACCTCTATCTCGTCAACGGCGCGACGATCAGCGATCCGTTGCGCGGCACGCCGCACAATCTGTTCATCGAGGACGCGATCCAGGAGACGACCATCATCACCGGCAGTGTCTCCGCCGAATACGGCCGCTTCCTCGGCGGCGTCGTCAGCGTGATCACGAAGTCAGGCGGCAACGCGACGAGCGGCACGATCCGCGACACGCTCTCGAGCGATCGATGGACCGCGCACACGCCGTTCGCCAACGAAGCGCAGCATCTCGATCGGCTCAATCACGATTACGAAGCGACGCTCGGTGGACGCGTCGTGCGCGACCGGCTCTGGTTTTTCCTCGCGGGCCGCTATCAACAGCGACGCGACGCGCGCTCCACGTTCGTGACGTTCCTGCCGTACGAGCACGGCTCGAACGAAGCGCGTTACGAGGGAAAGCTCACCGCGAATCTCGCGACGAATCACACGATCGTCGGGTCGTACCTCAACGTCAAAGCGAAAGAGCTCAACGCGGGGATCAACCCTGCCGATTTTCGAGCGCTCTTTGAAGGCGAAACGCCGAATTCGCTGACGGCCGTTTCGTACACCGGCATCCTGTCGCAGAACGCCGGGGTCGAAGCGCAGTTCACGCGGAAATACTTCGCGTTCACAAACTTCGGCGCCACCGAGCGCGATCTGATCTTCGGCACGAGCATCTTCGACAACAACAGCGTGGCCATGGCGTGGGCGCCGCCGTTCTGCTCGGCGTGCCCGTCCGAACATCGCAACAATCGCGAAGTGGCGGCGAAGGCGAGCTTCTTCTTTCCGAGCTCGCGCATCGGCACGCACAACATCGTCGCGGGAGCGAGCGATTTTCACGAGCGCAACAATCGAGCGACGCATCAATCCGGCAGCGACTTTCAGGTTTACGGCGCGTTCGACGTCGTCAACGGGCAACTCGTGTTCTCGGTGATTCCGGACGAGACGTTCATCGTCTGGGCCCCGATCCTTTTTCCGAGCGGCACCGATGACTACGCGACGACGTCCGCGTACGTGAACGACCGTATCGACTGGGGCCGCCACTTCTCGTTCAACGCCGGTCTGCGCTACGACAAGTCGAAGGGAGAAGACCAGCTCGGCCAGCAGCAGATGGATGGCGACCGGATCTCGCAGCGGCTCTCGGTCACGTACGACGTGCGCGGCGACGGCGCGCATCGCATCGCCGCGAGCTACAGCCGCTACGCGGGGCGCATCCTTCCGGGAATCGGCTTCTCGGCGAGCTCCGCGGGCGTGCCGGCGACGCTGTATTGGGCGTACGAAGGTCCGGCGGTCAACGACGGCTCGACCGCGACGGTTCCGACCGATCAGGTCCTCAAAACGGTGTTCGACTGGTTCAAGTCCGTGGGCGGTGTCGACAACGAAGACTTTCTGATCGCGAAGCGCTTCTCGTCCGGGCAGGTGATCGAAAGCGCGCTGAAGGCGCCGGCGATGGACGAGTGGGTCCTCGGATACGGTCTGCGCTTCGGCCGCTCCGCGTTTCTGCGCGCCGATTACATCAGCCGCAAGTGGCACGACTTCTATACGCAGCGCGTGCAGCTCGCGAACGGCACGATCACCGACGAAGTCGGAAATACGCTCGACAAAGTCATCATTGAAAACAGTAACGATAATCTGAAGCGCGAGTACAACGGCGTATCGCTGCAAGGCCATTACGCATACAAACGTTTCACCGCGGGCGGCAACTACACGTGGTCGCGATTGTGGGGCAACGTCGAATCGGAGAACGCGGGATCGGGCGCGATCGCGATCCCCAATCCCGGTGCGTACTATCCCGAATACGTCGGCTACGCGAACTACTCCCCGATGGGCTATCTCAGCGCGGACGAGCGCAATCGCGCGAACGTCTGGATCGGCTACGACATGCCGACGCAGATCGGCCGCTTCAACGTGTCGCTGCTGCAGGTGTATCACTCCGGCCGCCGCTACTCGGCCGTCGCAAACGCCGACCTGCGCACGATCATCAAGAATCCCGGCTACCTCAATCCGACCGGCCTGACGCGCTATTACTATTCGAAACGCGGCGGATTGCAGGTCGACGACATCGCCTCGACCGGAGTCGCGCTGAACTGGGCGCGCGGATTCGGGCGCTTCGAAGGATTCATCGAGACCGACATCCTCAACGTCTTCGACAACGACGGCATCGAGAATCCAGCCGCCCTCGGACAGGTCGTCACGACGGGCCGCACCGATCGCAATCTCGCAGCATTCAATCCATTCACCGCGACGCCGAAGGAATGCCCGCAAGGCGTGAAAACGACCGATGTGTCGTGCAAGGGCATCGCGAACTACCAACTCTCCGCGACGTTCGGAAAACCGGTGAGCAAGGATGCGTACCAGGCTCCGCGCACGTTCCGCATCTCGCTGGGCTTGAGGTTCTGACTTGGACGGCGGACTTATAGCCCGCCGC
>DATKFO010000091.1:0-4446 GCA_035544355.1 Thermoanaerobaculia bacterium | reverse complement strand
GATGACGGCGGCAACCAGATCAACTTCAACGCCGCCGGGAACATCGTCATCGGCACGAACGGTGTGCTCAAGCTCGGCAGCGCCGGCAGCTCCACCGACTTCCCGAATCCCGTCAACGGCGCGAACGTCTCGATGTCGCCGAATGCGGCAGTCGTCTATCAGGGCGGCGTCGACGGACAGATCGTCAACCTCAACGTCACGTATCGCCGGCTGTATCTGAAAACGCTCGGCGGCGCGGTCAACAAGATGATCGCGAGCGGCACGTTGAAGGTGATGGACTTGCTCGACATCGACTCCAACCTCACGAACACGACGACGCTGATGATGGGTCCCGAGACGCTCGACGTCGACGGCGACATCACCGGCACCGGCACGGTGCAACTCCTCAATAGCGTCTCGCCCGGCAACGTGCAGATCTCCGGCGACTGGTCGAGCGGCGTTCTCAGCGCGGCCAGCGGCACCACCGTCACGTACGACGGCACCGGCTCGCAGAACGTGCTCAGTGCGAACTACCACCACTTCGTCATCAACAAGACGTCGGGCACCGCCTTCCTCAATGGCGTCGTCGGCACGAACGGCGACTGCACGATCACCGCGGGTACGCTCGACATGGGGATCTATCCGCTCGACGTGATGGGCACGTTCACGAACAACGGCACACTCGACAACGGCTCGAGCACGCTCACGTTGTACGGCGACGGCGTGAACAACGGCACGTTTATCGCCAACGCCGGCGGATTGAGGTTCAGTGGCGCCACGCCGCAAACATGGGGCGGCACCACGATTGCCGGCATCAACAATCTCATCATCCAGAACACGAACGGCGTCACGTTCAATCAGAGCGCGAACGCGACAAACCTTTCGCTCGGCTCGGTCGGCAATGTCACCGTCGCGAGCAACAAAGTCCTCGCCGTCGTCTCGGCCACGACGACCGGCTCGTGGGTCATCGGCTCTCTGCAGATGGATCTCACCGGCGCGTCGCAAACCATCTTCTACGTCGGCACGGCTGCCGGTTACGCGCCGGTCGACGTCACGCCGGACGCCAGCGGCCAGATGACGATCACGCCCGTCGCCGGCACGCATCCGAACGCCTCCGGCCCGGACGTTCTCTCGCGCTACTGGAAGGTCTCGAACGTCGTCGGCATCGCCACCGTCGACTTCGTTTTTCATTTCAACGTCGCGGACGTGAACGGCACCGAGGCTTTGTACAAGAACGCGGTGTACGGCGCGGGATGGACGCAGCTCAGCAACACCGATTCGGCCAACCATCGCATGATCGAGCCCGGCGTCACGACGATCATGGGCGACTGGACTGCGGGCCAGCCCGCGAGTCTGTTCACACCGAGCTCGCTCACCGTCACGAATCTGCTCGACACCGGCGCGGGCTCGTTGCGTGACGCGATCACCACCGTGAACGGCGGCGGATGCACGTCGCCCTGCACGATCGATTTCTCCGTCGCCGGCAACATCGTGTTGTCATCGCCGCTCCCCACCCTTACAGCGAACGCAGCGAACCTCGAGATCGACGGCTACAGCGCCCCCGGCTCGTTCATGAACAACCAGGGCTTCGGCCAGCCGTCGAACGCGTTCGCGAGCGTTTCGATCGACGGCAACAATGTCGTTCCCATCGGCCTCGAGATCCAGACGAACTTCGTCACGGTCAAAGGACTCGGCATCCGCAATTTCAGCTTCGGCGGCGCGGGCGCCGGCATCGAGATCAACGGCGGCACGAACAACACGATCAGCGGCTGCTTCATCGGCAACGACGGATCGACGGCCTATCCGAACTACGCCGGCATCATCATCACCGGCATCAGCGCGTTCGCGAACAACGTCGGCGGACCGTCGACCGACATGCTCAACGTCATCAGCGGCAACACGACGTGGGGCCTCATCATCACGAACCCGGCGAACAACACCGAGGTGAAGACGAACTACATCGGGGTGAATTCGTCGGCGACTGCGGCACTGGCGAACGGCACGGGCGGTATCTTCATCGACGGCGACAACAATCGCATCGGCACGAACTTCAACGGCAACATCATCAGCGGACACGCGTCTGGCATCGGCGTCCGGCTCCTCGGCCCCGACAACGAGCTCAAACACAACTCCATCGGCCTCAACGGCCTCGGCACCGCGGCGATCGCGAACGGCACCGGCGTCTCGCTCGAAGAGGATGACAACTACGTCGGCGGCATCGGCTCCGACCGCAACTTCATCAGCGGCAACACCAACAACGGCATCGACATCTCGGCCGATCTCTGCGGCGTCAGCAACAACTACATCGGCGTCGACACGACCGGCACCACGCCGATCCCGAACGGCGGTCACGGAATTCTGATCTCCGGCACTGCGGCGCAAAACCAGATCGGCCTGCCCGCCGGAAACCTGATCGCGTCGAACGGCGGCAAAGGCATCAACCTGACGACGACCGGCATCGGCAATCTGATGCAGCAGAACGTCATCCGCAACAACGGCGGTATCGCCATCGATCTCGCCGGCGACGGCGTGACTGCAAACGACGCGACCGACAGCGACAGCGGCGCCGCGAACAATCTGCAGAACTATCCGTTGATCAACAGCGCGTCCATCAATGGCGCGAACGTCGACCTCAAGCTGACGATCAACTCGAGTGGCGGCGTCAACGTCGGCTCACTGCAGTTCGACGTCTTCGCAGCGGACGCCACCGGCACGATGACGACCGAGCACCTCGGCTCCGTCTGCCTCGCAGGCAACGTCTTCACCAATCAGCTCATCAGCGTTCCGAACACGACGCTCGTCACCGGCGACAAAGTCATCACCACCGCGACCGCGTTCATCGACGGCATTTGCGGGGCCTTCAGCGAAGGAACCTCCGAGCTCTCCGTCGCTGCGGCACTCGCGGGCGACATCCACTGGGCCTCGGGCGTCAGCGGCTCGTTCGAGATCGCGGCGAACTGGAATCCCGCCGTCGTACCGGGAGTGAACGACAACGCCTTCATCGACGCCGCCGGCACCTACACCGTCTCGATGGGCGCCTCTCACACGGTGAACAGCCTGAACCTCGGCATCGCCGGCGGAACGCAGACGCTCGACCTCGGCAGCGCCGCGGTCCTCACGATCGCATCGCCGAGCACCATCACGCCGAACGGCGTCCTCACGCTCAACAACACCTCGGGCCTCGCCGGCAACGGCTCGCTCGACGTCAACGGCACGATGAATTGGAACGGCGGCAACATCGCAGGCGTCGCCGCACTGAACATCAACAACGGCGCGTCACTCAACATCAACTCCGCGCTCACGAAGACGCTCGCCAATCGCTTGATGACCGTGAATACCGGCGCGACCGTGACGTGGACCGGCGGCGGCAACCTCGGCCTGGCCACAGGCGGCGCGATCGTCAACAACGGCGGCATCTTCGACATCCAGAGCGATGCGCTGCTCTTCAACGGCGGCGGCGGCGGCGGATTCACGAACACGACCGGCACGCTGAAGAAAACGTCGACCGCGGGCCTCACGGGATTCCAGGTGAATCTCGCGTTGAACGGCGGCACGCTCGACGTGCAATCCGGCACGCTCGATCTCGACAGCGCCACACTCGCGTCGACCACGAACATCGGAGCGACCGCGGAGTTGCTCATCGACACCGGCAGCGTCTCGGTCAACGTTGGCGGATCGTTCAGCGGCACCGGCAACCTGCACGTCAACGGCGGCAACTTCACCGTCAACACGAACATCAACGTCAACAAGACCACGCTCGACAGCGGCATCATCGACGGCGGCGCGATGCTCAGCACCGGCGCGACCGGACAGTTCATCTGGAACGGCGGCGCGATGAACGGCAACGGCACGACGCAGATCGGCGGCGGCACGATGACCATCGCCACCGCCACCGCGAAGAACATGAATCAGCGCACGCTGCAGATCTCCGGCGGCAGCGTCGTCACGTGGAGCGGCTCGGGTCAGTTGCAACTGCAGACCGGCGCGAACGTCAGCAACAGCGGCCTGATCGACGTCACGACCGACAGCGGCATCACGAACGCCGGCGGCGGCGGCGCGGTCGTCAACAGCGGCACCGGCACGTTCCGCAAATCCGCGGGCGCAGGCGCGTTCACGGTGTCGAACACCACGTTCACGAACAACGGGACGATGCAGATTCAGAGCGGGCAATTCGATCCGGCCGTATTCGGCAGCATCGGCCCGATCACGCTGAGCGGCAGCACCGAATTCCTCGTCAACAGCGACACGGCCACGCTCTTCAACGGCTCGAACGTGAGCGGGCTCGGACTGCTCCACATTCAAGTCGGCGGCATTCTCACCGTCGACGGCAGCATCACCGCCGACAACGTGCAGATGGACGGCAGCACGCTGAACGGCGCCGGCGTCTTCTCCCCCGCCGCGTTCACGTGGAACGCCGGCACGATGAGCGGCACCGGCACGACGACGATCGGCGCCGGCACGCTGCAG
>DATKFO010000090.1:0-2671 GCA_035544355.1 Thermoanaerobaculia bacterium | reverse complement strand
GCCGCCGCCGACCGGCGTCGAAAGCGGTCCCTTGATCGATACGCGGTAATGCGCGAGCGCGTCGAGCGTGTCCTGCGGCAGATACTCGTCGAACTTCGTCTTGGCCTTGTCGCCGGCGAAGACTTCGAGCCAGTGGATCTTTCGCTTGCCGCCGTAAAGCTTCTCCACCGCGCCATCGATCACGTGCTGCGTCGCACGCCAGATGTCGGGGCCGGTGCCGTCGCCTTCGATGTACGGGATGATGGGATCGTCGGGGACGACGATCTTCGCGTTTTCGTAGCCGATTCGAGTGCCGTTTGCCATAGCGCGGCGGAATGTATATCAACTGCCGAGCGAACGCAGCAGCGTCGATTCCGTGCTGTGCTAACGTAATTTCGAAGAGGTGGCATATGGCTTCATCTGCGAGACGCGCCGACGTACTCGTGATCGGCGCCGGCATGGCAGGCGTCACCGCCGCGCAGTCGTTGCGCCAGTTCGACGAAGACCTCGAGGTCATCGTGCTCGAAGGGCGGCCCGATCGCATCGGCGGCCGCATCTGGAGCTCTTATGAGTGGCCCGAGGCGCCGATCGATCTCGGGGCGTCGTGGGTGTCGCATCTCACGATCAATCCGCTGGGCGCAGTGGCGAAAGAAAACGGCATCGAGCTCTGCGACTCGGATCTGTTCAACATCCACCTCACGCAGGGGAACGGTCGTGCGCTCACGGAAAAAGAGACGAACGCCACGATGATGCGCTTCTTCGGCGTCTACGCCGAGGTGAAGTGCCGCGCGGAGGAACGGAGAGAGAGCGGCAAGCGGGACATCGATGCGGGCCGCGAGTTCGCGCGCGCGCTCGACAAACTGAAACTGCCGAAGCAGAAGCGGCGCAACGTCGAGTTCTTTTTGAACATGAGCGTCGCGGATGCAAACGGCGCCGACTTAGACCAACTCTCGCTGTATGAATGGGACGATCACTACGTCGAGATCATGCTCGAGGCGGCAGTCGTTCCGCAGGGATACGTGAAGATCCTGGATGCGATGGCCGAGGGGTTGGACATCCGGCTCGATCACGCCGTCAGCCGCATCTGCTATGACAAGAAAGGCGTGACCGTGGAAACGAATCACGGAAAGTTCCGCGCCGCGTACGCAGTGGTCACGCTGCCGCATCCGGTGCTGGCATCCGATGCGGTGGAGTTCTCGCCGCGCCTTCCTGACTGGAAACGCAAAGCGATCCGCAACGTCGGCGTCGGTCTCGCCGACAAGTTCTGGTTCCTCTTCAAGAAGTGCTGGTGGAAATGGGACAAGGACTTCCTCGGCCGCGTCGACGAAAAAGGCGAAGGGCGCTGGAGCACGTGGCTGAATTTTCATCACTACAAGAAAGATCTGCCGCTCCTCATGTGCTTCAACCGCACCGAGCACGCACTGGCGCTGGAGAAGATGACGGACGACGAAGTCATCGACGAGGCGCTCGAGGTTCTGCGCAACGCATACGGCTCCTCGGTACCTCGTCCGCTGCGCATGAAGCGCTCGATGTGGCATGCCGATCCATTTGCGCGCGGAACGATTCCGAACATTCCCGTCGGATCGAGCACAAGCGTCTACAACACCCTCGGGCGTCCCGTCGGCCGCCTGCGCTTCGCGGGCGATTCCACCATCCGCGAGTTCAACGGCTTGGTGTTCGGCGCGTTTCTGTCGGGCGCTCGCGAGGCGGGGAAGCTGCTGCCGTTGTTGTACGGCGTCAGTTGACGAGCGAACGCAGCAGCGTGATGTTGCGCAGGTCGGATTCCGTCTCGATCGTCTTCGGCGTCTCGAGCACTTTCGGGATGCGCGCGAAGCGCGGATCGTTGAGCACGTGCGCGAACGCATCGAGTCCGAGCTCGCCTTCGCCGATGTGCTCGTGGCGATCGACGCGCGAGCCGAGAGGCTTCTTCGAGTCGTTGAGATGGAACGCGCCGACGTTCTCGAACCCGACGTGTTGCGCGATTTCATCGGTCATGCGCGCGTAGCCGTCGCGCGTGCGGATGTCGTATCCGGCCGCGAAGACGTGGCACGTGTCGACGCAGATGCCGACGCGCTCCTGGTCGTCGACGAGCGCGAGGATGCGTCCCAGCTCTTCGAACGTGCAGCCGATGCACGAGCCTTGGCCTGCCGAAGTCTCGAGCAGCGTCACGACCTGATGATCCGGAAGCGCTTCGTGAATCCTGTCGAGTGAGCGCGCGATCTTGTCGATGCCTTTGTCGACGCCCGCCTCCATGTGTGCGCCGGGATGCAACACGACTGCGTGGATGCCGAGGCGCTCGGCGCGATCGAGCTCGTCGGTCATCGCGGCGATCGACTTGCGATGAAAACTCGCGTTCGTCGTCGCGAGGTTGATGAGATACGACGCGTGCGTGATCACCGGCATGACCGTGCGCAACTCGGAGAACATCGCGCAGTGCTCGTCGGTGAGCTCCTTGCCTTTCCACTGATTGCCGTTCTTCGCGAACATCGCGAGTGCAGACGCGTTGATCGCGGTGGCACGCTCGAACACGGTGTGCAGACCGCCCTTCGTGGAGAGGTGTGCGCCGATGAGGTCGCCGGGAGCGTCGGGGAAGGTGAAGCGCATGTGGACGCGTGAGAACGCGTCTACTGCAATCTGAAATTCACGGTCACCGTGTAATACACGTCGATCGGCTCGCCGTGATACGACGCCG
>DATKFO010000089.1:0-4881 GCA_035544355.1 Thermoanaerobaculia bacterium | reverse complement strand
TGTAATGAGCGTAGGATTGCGGTATGTTCCCGCTCCGAGGATTCACCGCTGCTATTTCTCTCTCCATTTTCCTGACACTTCCGCTCACGGCCGCCACGTTCAACGTCAACTCGACGACCGACGCGGTCGACGCGAATCCCGGCAATGGCACGTGCGCCGACTCCCTCGGCAACTGCACCTTGCGCGCAGCGATCATGGAAGCGAACGCGCTCGCCGGCACGGACGACATCGTCATCCCCGCGAACACATACACGCTGACGATCGCGGGCGGCCAGGAAGACGTCGCCGCAACGGGCGATCTCGACATCACACAAAGTGTGAACATCAACGGCGCCGCGGCAGCGACGACGATCGTCGACGGCAATCAACTCGATCGCGTCTTCGACATTGTGAGCGGCACCGTCTCAATGACGGGACTCACCGCGCGCAACGGGAAGCTCATCGTGAATACAGACGGATTCGGCGGCGGCGTGCGCAACGCCGGAACGCTGACGATGACGTCGTGCGCCGTTTCGGACAACACGATCTTTTTTCGCGGCACGCCCTCGGATGGGCGCGGCGGCGGCATCTGGAACAGCGGAACGCTGAATATTGACCTCAGCACGATCAGCGTCAATTTCATCGACGTCGGTCAGGCAGCCGCGACGAATGAGGCGCTCGGCGGCGGCATCTTCAACAGCGGATCGCTGACGATCAATCGTACGACCATCGCCACGAACACGGCGCAAGCTTTGTGGGACTCCTTTACGCAGGGCAGTCTCGCGCACCCGTACGGCGGCGGCATCTACAACCAGGACACAGCGTCCGCGAATCTCGTCATGACAGCGTCAACCATCAGCGGGAACCATGCGTCGACGCGCGGAGCAGGCGGCGGTCTTTACCTCGGGAATACCGCGACGCTCACGAACTGCACGATCAGCGGCAACAGCTGCGCGATCGGCGGTCCTTCGAATCCATCGAATGCCGGCGCGATTCTCAAGGCCGGCGGAGCGCTACAAACCTACACGAACGTCACGATCACGAACAACACGGCGAACACAATCAACGCCGACATCAGCGCGTTCAACGGCAACGCGAATTTCGCCAACTCGATCGTCGACGAAACGTGTTCTGGCACGATCACCTCCCTCGGCTACAACCTGTTCGGCACGTCTTGTAGCGCCGTCACCACGACCGGCGATCAAACCGGCCTCGCCTCCGCCGCATTCGGACTCGGGACGTTGCAGAACAACGGCGGTACGACCGAAACGCACGCGCTGAATGTCGGCAGCCCCGCCATCGACGCGGCATCTCCGACAACCTTTCCTGCGACGGATCAACGCGGCGCTGCGCGTCCGACCGACGGCAACGGCGATGCGGTCGCGCGCGCAGACTCCGGCGCATTCGAGCGCTGCGGCACACCTGCGATCACCGGACCGACCGTCGCGAACAGCGGCGACAACGTCATCCTGAACGCGACGGCGGGTGGATCGTCGTATCAGTGGTATCGCGGAGGAGTCGCGATCGGCGGTGCGACGACGTCATCCCTCGCGTTGAATGGCGTCACGCCGCTCAATGCCGGCGGTATCTACACCGTCGCGGCAGATTTCGGATGCGGATCGCAGCTCTCCGCGGAGTTCGTATTCTCCGTGCGTCACCTGACATTCGACAACTCGATCTTCTGGCGCCACGCCGTGAATGGCTGGGATTACATCTGGCTCATGAACGGCGCGACGATCACCAATTCCTTCGGCCTGGCGACGGTTCCCGATACCAATTGGTGGCCGTGGGGATACGGCGATCTGAATGGCGACGGCGTGTTCGACCTCGTCTGGCAGCACTTTCAGACGCAGCAGATCTATCTCTGGTTCATGAACGCGAACGGTACGCTGAACGTTGCGCAGCCGCTCTCACCTCCGTTCGCGGGCAATTGGACCGTGAAGGCGGTGGCGGATTTTGACGGCGATGGGCGCGCTGACATTCTGGCGCAGCAGGGAATCGGCGGAGAGCCGCGGCAGAACTTCCTCTGGCTCATGAACGGAGGCGTGATTCGCGAGACGCGGCAACTTCCCACCACACCCGAACCGTCGAGCTGGAACGTGTACGGCGTTGGAGATCTCGATGGAGACGGGATCGCCGACATCGTATGGAACTTTCAGCCGCGCTCTCTGCAGGGCTGGATCATCCGCGGCGGCGTGGTCACGCAGAACGCCTTCATCTCGTCGTACCCGGACGGCTGGGGAATTCACGCAGTCGGCGATGCCGACCTCGATGGCAAAGCGGACTTCATCTGGCGGAACACCACGACAGGCCAGACGTACTTCTGGAAGATGAATGGGCTCGCGATCACAACGCAACAACCGATGCTCACGGCATCGGGATGGGAGATCACCGCTGCCGGCGACTACGATCATGACGGACGCCTCGACCTTCTGTGGACGAATGCCTCGGGCGCCAAATACATCTGGTTCCTGAACGGAGCGTCGATCGCTTCTGCAGGTCCGCTGCAGAATGTGCCCGACATGAACTGGGTGATGGCGGCACCGAAGGCGAACATCCGCCCCTGAAACGAAAAGGTCCTGAAAACGAAAATGCCCTTTCCCCGGCCGGAAGGAAAGGGCGCAGCGCGCTAGAGTGCGCCGACTGGGTCGCTGCAATTCAGCGGATCAGCGACACCCGACAATGTAGTCCCGAACGCGCGCCGCGTCCACGTGTTTTTTTCGCGAGATGTTTAGGAGTGCGGTGGCGGCGGAGCCACCGCTTTGTGATCCGGATACGAAAGCGGTGGCTCAGTCGCCACCGCACTCCTAAACGCTGCGCGTCGGTTCCTTGGGTTGCGGGCGTCAGCCGCTATTTTACTTTCGTGCCCGCGGGCACCGCGGGATCGACGCTGAGCAATGACGGTTCGCCGTCGATCGATGCCGCGAGCACCATGCCGTTCGACTCGACGCCCATCAACTTCGCCGGCTGCAGGTTCGCGACGATGATGATCTTTCGTCCGACGAGCTCCTCCGGCGTGTACTTCGTGGCGATGCCCGCGACGATCGTGCGCTCGTCCTCTCCCGTGAAGACGGTCATCTTGATCAGCTTCTTCGACTTCGGCACGTTCTCGGCCGCGCGCACTTCGGCGACGCGCAGATCGACTTCCATGAATTGGTCGATCGAGATCTTCGCGATTCCGGGCGCGACGGCTTGGGTCGTTTCGAGGGGAGGAGCATCCATTTTCTTTTCTCCGATGTAGGCGGTCGTGTCGGCGCGCGGAAAGATCGGATCGGCGACGCGCACGGCGACGCCGTTCGCGAGTCCGCCCCATTGCAAGGCATCCGCATCGATGCGATCGGGATCCGCGCCGAGCCGCGCGAGCGCTTCGCGCGTCGTCTTCGGCATGAACGGCGCCATCATCACCCACACGATGCGCAGCGCTTCGAGCGAGCTCCAGATGACGCGCGATAGCGTTTCGTCCGCGCCGTTTTCTTTGAATCGTTTCCACGGCTCTTTCGCGACGATGTAGCCGTTGATCGCGACGAGCAGGTCCCACGCGGCGTCGAGCGCGCGCTGGAACGCGAGGTCGTCCATGCGCTGCAGATAGTCGGGCACAGCCTTCGCCGCGGCGCGCAGCAGGTCGTTGTCGTCACACGGCGTCGGAGGAGTCTTGCCGCCGAAGTACGAATCCGACATCTTGATTGCGCGCGATAACGTGTTGCCGAGGTCGTTCGCGAGATCGGCGTTGTAGCGCGCGAGCAGCGATTCGTCGGAGTAATCCTGATCCTGTCCGAACACCATCTCGCGCATCACGAAGTAGCGCAGCGTGTCGGCGCCGAAGTCTTCGATGACGTTGTACGGCCGCACGACGTTGCCGAGCGACTTCGAGATCTTCACCTGATCGCGCAGCCACCAGCCGTGGCCGACGACGCGCTTCGGCAGCTCGATGCCGGCGGCCATCAGGAAGGCGGGCCAATAGACGGCGTGGAAGCGCACGATGTCTTTGCCGACGAGATGAATGTCGGCGGGCCAGTAGCGCTGCAGCTTTTCGTCGTCGCCGCTGCCGAATCCGAGGGCGGAGATGTAGTTCGTGAGCGCATCCATCCAGACATAGATGACATGGTCCGGGTTGCCGGGGAAGGGGATGCCCCACTTGATCGAACTGCGCGAGATCGAGAGGTCCTTGAGCCCCTGCTCGACGAACGCGATGACTTCATTGAGCCGCGTCTGCGGATAGACGAACGCGGGGCTGCTGCGATAGCGCTCGAGCAGCGCGGGGCCGTATTTCGAAAGTTTGAAGAAGTAGTTCTGCTCGGTCGTCCACTCGACTTTGTGTCCGTCCTGATCGTAGGCAATCGCCCCTCGACCGGGGCGGCCATCCTTCACCTGATTCTCGGGGATGTACGTTTCTTCGCTCTGGCAGTACCAGCCGGAGTGCTCGCCGAGGTAGATGTCGTCGGGATTGCGCTCCCGGATGCGGCGGATCAGCTCGAGCGCACCGGCGTGATGCCGCGCTTCGGTGGTGCGGATGAAGTCGTCGTGACTGATGTCGAGCTTCTTCCAGAGCGCGTGATGCACCATGACCACGCGATCGGCGAGCTCGATCGGCTGCACGCCTTCCTTCAGCGCCGCGCGCTCGATCTTCTGCCCATGCTCATCCGTGCCGGTGAGGAAGAAGACGTCATCGCCCATCCGGCGCCGATGCCGCGCGATCACATCGGCAGCGATGTTCTCGTACATATGCCCGATGTGCGGATCATCGTTGACGTAGTGGATGGCGGTGGTGATGTAGAACGTTTTTTTCATCGCGACGGGCGCGGATTGTATATGGAGTGCGGCGGCCATGCCGCCGCTTTGGGTAACGACAGAACGCGGAAGGCTGCCGTCTCAAAAGTACTTCAATTTGGACTGCGGCGATCG
>DATKFO010000088.1:0-2169 GCA_035544355.1 Thermoanaerobaculia bacterium | reverse complement strand
CGTCGGTCGTCATCGCGTCGAAGTGGACGGTGCTCGTGACGATGATCGGCTGCATCGTCGCGAGCGGCATTGCGACAGGTGTACTGCTGCAGCTCGCGCACGGCTATCGCGACTTCGCGCCGCTCGTGTATCTCGCGCTTTTCGATTTCGCCGGCGTGCCGCTCGCGTTGTGCGCCGCGGCTGTCGTGCTGATCCACACATTCAGTCCGAACCGTTACGTCGGGATGATGTTCGTGCTGATGCTGTTCGTCGTCGCGCAGCGCGCGCAAGTGATCGGGCTCGAACATCACCTCTGGCGATTCGCGACCGCGCCGCCGGTGAAGTACACGGAGATGAACGCCTTCGGCGATTACGCGCGGCCGTTTCATTGGTACATGCTGCACTGGAGCGGAATCGCGGCGCTGTTTCTGATCGGGGCCGCGATTCTCTGGCGAACGGTGCGACGCACGCCGCGGCGCGTTCGCATCGCATCGGCCGTGCTCGCAGGTTTCGTGATCGCGACCGGTACGTGGATCCTCTTCAACACGGACGTGCTCAACGCGCGCACGACGACGAAGCAATCGCTCGATTGGCGCGCGAGCTACGAGAAGGCGTATCGCCGATTCGAAACGCTGCCGCAGCCGCGCGTCGCTGCGGTCGACACGAATGTCGATCTCTTTCCGCGCGAGCGTCGTTATCGCATCGCGGGACGCTATGAGCTCGTCAACGAAACGACGAAGCCCATCAACACGATCTTCGTCGCGATTCGTCGCGAGGCGCGCGTCGAGCAGCTCGCGATTCCTTCGGCTCGACTCGTCGAAACCGATGCGCGATTCGGAATGCGGCGCTTCGAATTGAATCCGCCGCTCGCGCCGCATGCGAAGACCGAGCTGCGCTTCGCGCTCGCGTTTGCGAAGCGCGGATTCGTCGATGACGAGCAGGACGACGCGATCGTCGAGAACGGCTCGTACGTCACGAACTTCCGCACGTATCCGACGATCGGCTATCGCAAGAGCTACGAGATTCGCGATCCGCGCGAGCGCCGCAAACGCGACCTTCCCGTCGCGATTGCGAAGGAGGAAGACGAAGAAAACGTCAGCGATCGCATCCGCTTCGCGGCGGTCGTGTCGACGGATGCCGATCAGACCGTGATCGCGCCGGGAGCGCTCGCGCGCACGTGGACGCGCGACGGGCGCCGCTACTTCGACTATCGCGCCGACGCGCCGATCCTGCATCGCTTCGCGTTCGCATCGGGTCGTTATGCAACGGCGAAGCAACATCACGACGGCGTCGACATCGAGATCGACTATCACCCGTCGCACGGCGCGAACGTGCCGCGCATGCTCGAGGCGGCGGCGCTGTCGCTCGATCGCTTCAACGCGAGCTTCGGACCGTATCCGCATCGGCAACTGCGCATCGTCGAGGTGCCGTCGTACTGGCCGTTCGGTGCGTTCGCGCTGCCGGGCACGATCTTCTTCGTCGAGAACCGCGGATTTCTCACCGACACGCGCAATACCGATCGTCCCGATCTCGTCACGCGCCGCGTCGCGCACGAGATCGCGCATCAGTGGTGGGGGAACCAGATCAATCCGCCGGCGGGTGAGGGCGCGACCGTGATCGTCGAGTCGCTCGCGAAGTATTCGGAGCTGCTCGTGCTCGAGCAAAAGTACGGACGCGCGATGATTCGCGGACAGCTCGCAATCGAGCTCGATCGCTATCTCGCCGGACGTTCGAACGAAGAGGAAGTTGAAGTACCGCTCGCGCGCGCGGGCAATCAGGCGTACCTCTACTACGCGAAAGGCTCGATCGTGATGCACGCCATTCGCGATCACATCGGCGAAGAGGCGATGAACGCCGCGCTGCGCCGCGTCGCAACGAATCGCAACGCGAGCATTCGCGACCTCGTCGCGCAGTTTCCCGATCCGCTCGTGCAGCAGTGGTTGACCGAGATTGTGCTCTACGACCTTCGGGTCGAGTCTGCGCGTGTGGTTGTGCGCGCGGATGGGCAGTACGACGTGCACGTGCGGGTCGCTGCAACGAAGTCGCGTGCGGATGGGCGGGGGAACGAGAGCCCGATTCCGCTGCGCGAGTCGATTGCGTTAGGTGTGTTTGGGAGGGATGACGAACTGCATCTGCAGAAGTACGCGTTGCATGAGGGGATAAACGACGTCGTGGTGGTGGTGAAAGGAA
>DATKFO010000087.1:0-2680 GCA_035544355.1 Thermoanaerobaculia bacterium | reverse complement strand
CCCGTCCTTTCTCGGACATCAAATTTGCCCGCCGCTCGCGACTCCGATCGCGATCGACATGCTCATCTCGACGCTGAATCAGTCGACCGCGGTGTGGGAGATGAGTCCGATCGGAACGGTGATCGAGAAAGAGATCGTGCGCTGGCTCGCCGATCTCGCCGGCTATCCGCCCGAAGCCGAAGGCACCGCGGTCTCCGGCGGCTCGGCCGCAAATCTCACCGCGCTCATGGCCGCGCGCGCACGCTGGCGCCACGACGCCGACAACGAAACGAAGCAGCCGATCGTCGTGACGTCCGCCGACGCGCACTACTCCATCGCACGCGCCGCCGCGATCATGGGCATTCCATCGACGAACGTGATCAAAGTCGCGACCGACGATGAACATCGCATGGACGTCGCCGCGCTCGAGCAAACGCTCGCGGCGCTCGAATCGCGTGACGACGCATCGGTGCTCGCAATCGCCGCGACCTCCGGCTCGACGGCGACCGGCGCGTTCGACAAGCTCGACGAGATCGCGCTCCTTCGCGATCGCTATCGCACGTGGCTGCACGTCGACGCGGCGCACGGCGCCTCGGTGCTGCTGAGCGAATCGCTACGCCCTCTCGTGCGCGGCATCGATCGCAGCGACTCGATGTCGTGGGATCCGCACAAGATGATGTGGATGCCGCTCTCGATGAGCAGCGTGCTCGTGCGCGAAGGCATCTGGCTGCGCCGCGCGTTCCAGGCCGACGCCCCCTACCTTTTCAACGCCGCAGGCGCCGCCGAAAACCTCGGCGAGATGGCAATCCAATGCTCGAAACGCGTCGACGCAATCAAGCTCTGGCTCACGCTCAAAGCGCACGGCGTCGAACCGATCGTCTCCGCACTCGAGCGCGTCGCAGCGTTGACGCGTTACCTGCACGATCGCCTGCGCGACTCCGATGACTTCGAGCCGTTGCACGAGCCCGCGTTCAACATCCTCTGCTTCCGCCATCGCGCGAGCGACGACGCCGCGACCGCCGAAATGCGCGAGCGCCTCTGCCGCAGCGGCGAAGCGTGGATCACGACGACGCTGCTGCGCGGACGCCGCGTGTTGCGCGTGACGATGATGAATCCGCGCACGACCGAGGCGCACATCGACCGCATGATCGGCGCGTTGCGACGACATGCCTAAGCTGCGCATCGTTCTCGTCGAGCCGCGCGAAGCCGGCAACGTCGGCGCCGTCGCGCGCGTGATGAAAAACTTCGGCTTCGACGATCTCCGCATCGTCGGCGAGCATCCGCAGCTCCTGCCCGTTTCGATCTGGTGGGCGAGCGGCGCGGATGATCTGCTCGAGCGCGCACAATTTTCGGCGACGTTGCTCGAGGCGATCGGCGACGCGCACCTCACGATCGCCACGACGTCGTCGCGCGGACGCACGACACCGGCGGATTTCACGCCGCGCACGCTCGCAGTCGAAGCTGCATCGTTGCGCGACGAAGAAACGCTCGCACTCGTGTTCGGACGCGAAGACAGCGGCCTCACGCGCGAGGAAATGATGCTCTGCCAGCGCACGGCCGTGATTCCGGCGAACGCGCAATTTCCGACGATGAACCTCGCGCAGTCGGCCTGCGTGTTCTGCTACGAGCTCTCGTCGATCGTGCCCGCGTCATCGGAGCGCGTCCGCGCGCGCGCCGAGCTCGTCGAGCGATTGCACGAGCGCGCGCAGGCGATGCTGCTCGACGTCGGCTTCCTCCACGCGAACAATCCCGATCGGATCTACAACGACCTTCGCGCGATCGCCGGACGCGCCGCGCTCGACGAGCGCGAAGCGGAGATCCTCCTCGGCATGCTGCGACAGCTCGAATGGAAGCTGAAGAATTGAGCCTACGTCCGCGCCGTGACGTGCGCACCGTTCACGCACTCGCCGATCACCTCGACGAACTTGTCGAGATCGAATGGCTTGAGGATCGAGTTGCACACCATGTCCGCGGGGATTTTGTCGACGCCGCGCTTTCCGGCGGCCGTAAACACGATGATGTGCGGCCGGTCATCGGCGTAACGCTCTTTGACGCGCTGGATGAACTCGTAGCCGTTGAGGCGCGGCATCATGAGGTCGAGGAGGATGACGTTGAACGTGTTCTGTTCCAAAACGTCGAGCCCGGCGGCGCCGTCTTCGGCGAGCGAGACGTCGAAGTGCATCCGCCGCAACACCGCCTGCAGCAGGACACGAATGGCAAGGTCATCGTCGATGACCAGAATGCGACGTCCGTTTCCGTCGAGCTTCATCACGGGCATTTTTGCAGCTACCGCAACCACGGATTGCGAAAGGCATACCGATCTGATGCGTAGACCGCTGTGATCAGACTACGGGATGCGGGCTCGTCGATCAAATGAAAAGGGAATTCACGTTTCGCCCCTGGGTCCGCCGCGCCGGCCTGTCGATCGTGATCGTGGCCGCGATCATCACCGCTGCGATCGTGATTGCGCTCGCCGTTTCCCCGAGCGCACGCTTCGGCTGGATCGGCGAACGCTTCGTCTGGGTCTACATCGGCACGCTCTGGCTGGGCGGACTGAAGGTCTGGATCGGCACGCGGAAGCCCATCGCGGAGATCGCCGCGGACGCGCTGACCCTCCGGCCACTGCACCAGTTCCGCACGCGCACGATCGCATGGGACGCGGTCACCGGCACCGAGCAGATGATCGGAGGCGACCGCCTCA
>DATKFO010000086.1:0-3880 GCA_035544355.1 Thermoanaerobaculia bacterium | reverse complement strand
AGCATCCCGCGGATCGGCAAGTCGTCGTCGATCACGAGGACGCGTTTCCTATCGACGTCCGCGACGCGTTTCTCGTTGCCGCTTCGCTGCGGCTGCACTTCATTCATCGCGATCTCAATTCTACCGACTGCTGAGCGCGGTAATGCACGACGGGTTCCAGTTGCAGAGTTGGAGAGTTGCAGAGTTGCAGAGGGGGACCGGGGAACTCCTCTGCAACTCTGTCACTCTGCAACCCTGCAACTCTGCAACTCAAAACAGATCCCCGTCGCCCGCGGTGTAGTACAGCCCTTCGCGGATGTGGGCAACCGCGTCCGTTTGCGCGAACGGGACACACATCAACGACAGATCCTGCGGCTCGGGACGCGTGACAAAGCCGAGCTCGTTGAGGATGCGATCGAACCACAGCGGGCGTGGCGGAAACCAACCTTCGATCGTCGCGACGCGATGCGGCGGCACGACGTGGCGCAACAGCACATCGAATGCATCGGGAAATTCGAGATCGAACAGCGCGTCGCCGATCGTGAAGCGATCGTCGCGGATGCGATACACGATCCAGCCCACGAGCGTGTGCCATTTGCGAATCGCGATCACGACGTACGACGACTCGGGACATTCGAGATAACGCCAGCGCACGTACGCGGCGTCGCGCCGGATCAGGAAACCGTAGTGCTGCGCGACGCGCGCGAACAACGCGTCCCACTCCGGCGAAGTCGACGTCACGCGCTCGAGGCGATAGCCACGCATCCAGCGCTCGACGCGCGCGATCGGCCGCAGCGATTGCGCATCGCGCACGCGATACGTCACCGGCTCGACCGCGTGCGCGCGCAGAAAGCGGATCGAGAACTTCTGAATGTTCGCGACGTTGAAGCCGAAGTTGAACGACGCCTTCGCTTCGCAGAAGGTTTCGTAGAAATGCAGCGCCGTTCTGCCAAGGAGACTCGTGGGGCCGCGGCCAACGTGGCGCACGGCGGGATCGGTCATCGTGTCGCCGATCTGATGCGCGAGCCGGTCGCGATCGTCGTCGCGAAAAAACACGGGATAGCCCGCGTAATGCGCTACGAGTCGATCGTCGGCATCGATTCCGAGACTGATGCGCTCGTTGCCGAACGGCGAGCGCTGATACTCCCACTGCCATCGCTCGAGCGAGCGCGGCGCGTGTGGAAACGAGCGCGCGAACAGATCGAGGATCGCCGCTTCGTCGCCGTTGCGGAAGCCGCGAATGGTGAAACGCGGATCAGCGGGCATGCGTCGGCTCGACCGAACGGATCGCGCGCACGTTCGTCGGCGGCCCGGCGCGGCGCTTCGCGACGATGCGAATCGAGCCCGTGCTCACGATCATCGGATCGGGCATGAGGCCGAGTGCCATGCGCGCGATCGGCGCGAGGCGCGGCCATCGCGACGCGATCCAATGCCGCACGAATTTCTGATCGCGATATTCGAAGTCGGGCCCGATGTCGACGATCTCGAATCCCGAATGCTCGAGCAATTCGATGAGCGCCGATCGCGAATACAGAATCAGATGCGTCCGGAAGTTCTGCGCCATCCGATTGCGCTCGGTCATCAGGTAGATGAGCCCTTCGGTGTCGAACGTCGTCACGAACAACACGCCGCCCGGCTTGAGGAGATCCTTGATGCGACCGAGCGCATCGTGCGGATCGGGCATGTTCTCGACGACGTGGAACGCTGCGATCGCGTCGAATGCGGGTCCCGTGTTCACGAAGTTTTGCAGCGACGCGCAATAGACCTCGAGTCCGCGCGCGCGTGCGTGACGCGCAGCGACCTGCGCGGGATCGATGCCGATGTATTCGTACTCGCTCGTCGCAACCGCGCCGAACGTGCCGTCGCGCACGCCGACTTCGAGCAAACGCGCGCGCGCGGTGAGCTGCTTGCGCAACTTGCCGAGGCGACGGGCGCTCGTTTTTTCACGCGCGGGTGCGGAGTGCGCGTCGTACGTTTTGTCGCCCGGAATCGGATGCGGCGCGAGCACTCGGCGCACAGGCTGCGTATCGTCCTCTTCCGCGAACTGATTGAGATAGCGGCACTTGCATCGCCTGCAAGCCCGCACTACGTTCGTCGGGATCTGTGCGCAAGTCCAAACCTCGGACGAAAAACAAACCGGGCATCGACGCGCGCCGCGATAGCCCATGCGGCGATTCGTCATGCGAATCGCGATCGCGGAGAAGACGCCGCCGAGCGCGTTGAACGATCGCCACGTCGCCGCGATCGGATGCACGAGCAGTCGCTCGATGCGGAAGCCGTACTTGTTTGCGAGAAACGCGATCTCGAGATCGCAGCCGCCGCCGTTGAGCTTCGTTTCGCCGACGGCGAGCTTCATCGCGCGCCAGGTGAATGCCTTCAGGTGAATCGCCGGATCGGGCAGCAGCGGCACGAGCAGCGCGCGCAGAAAAAAATCACTTCGTGCTGCGCCTGCGAAGACGATGTCGGTTGCGCCCGACTGCACCATCGCGACGGCGTCGCCGATCGCGCTCACGGGATACGGCAGCTCGGGATCGACGATGACGACGACGTTTCCTTTCGCGTCTGCGCATCCTTTGCGGATCGCGGCGCCGTAGCCCGCGCCTTCGCACGTGAGAATCTCGAAGGTGAAACCGGTGGTCTCGAGATAGCGGCGGATTGCATCCAGCGCCGGCGGTTGCTCGACACGCCGCCCGATCAGCGGAAGGACCACCGACACGCTGGTCGAGCTCATAGCGGAATTCTAATCAACTCGACGATTCGGCCGCTGCTGAGCTCGACGACGCGGAGATACAACGCGTCGCCTTTGTACGCGCGGTGGATCTCGTCGGGGATCACAACGTGTCGTGATGTCGGGAAGTGTCCCGCCGCGGTCGCGAAGCTCGCGAGCGGCGATGCTTCGATGATGACGTCGTCGCGATCGAGCGCAATTGCCGTCTTCTCCGATGCGAACGAAAGAGAGCGTGGCGAACGCTCGAATCGCTTCAGCAGACGCGCGACCGAGGGGCCGTTCCACTTTTCGAGATAGCGCAGCTCGGAGTCTGCGAAGCGCTGCGCGGACTCCGGTGCTTCGCCCGCGCTCTGGTTGTAGAGGTGACGGCACTTCGCCGCCGGCACGTAGACGATGCGTTTGCGATGCTCCGTGATGCGTCGCAGGAAATCCGTTTCTTCGAAGTAGAGCGCGAAACGTTCGTCGAAGCCGCCGACTGCGTCGAAGTCTTCCGCCCGAATCGCCATCACTGCGCCGGAGAGTGCGCGGGTTTCCTCCGGCTCACGCAGCGACCAAAAGCGCACGCGTGCACGAAATCGCCGGCGATCGCGCGACTGGAACCACGACTGCGATCGGCTCGCGAGCACTTCGTCGAGTTTCTCCCAGGCGGTGTGCAGATCGTTCGGCGGAAGGAACCATGTGTGTGCGTCGTCCCAAAACAACGCAGGACCCGCGACTGCGGTGCGCGAATTGAGTTGTTCGACGAGACGATCGATGGCTTCCGCGGCGAAGATCACGTCGGGATTCGCGACGACGATCACGTTGCCGTCGCATGATCGGCGTCCGAGGTTGATGCCGCCGGCGTAGCCGCGATTCGTTTCGGAGACGACGAGAACATCTGCGACTCCGCGCAACGGATCGGCTTCCGCAGCATCGCAACTGTTGTCGACGACGACGACCTGCAGCGGCTCACGCGACGCGGCGCGCGCGGATCGAATCGCCTCCGCCGCGAGCGCGGCCGAGCGATAGTTGATGACGAGCAGCGAGATCATCGCGGCTCGAGCACCGGCGCTTCGACCGGCTCGAGCCGCCAGCGATGATCGACGGAGATGAGGCCGATCTCGTAGCGCTCGCCGGTCATCGAGAACGCGGGACGCAGATCGCGGCGATCGAACACGGTCATCGCATTCTCAT
>DATKFO010000085.1:0-14092 GCA_035544355.1 Thermoanaerobaculia bacterium | reverse complement strand
GCACGACTTCTTCGGGAAATACTCGACGAAAGCGCGCAACGGGTTCTGGCACTCGTTCTACTTCACGACGGGCCGCTATCCCGACAATCTCGAGATCACGAAACGCAATCTGGCCGTGACCGAAAACGCCTGCCGCCATTGTCACGAAGACATCGTGCAGGCCATCGACAACCCCGGCCATCGCACGAAGATGTCGTGCTTGCGGTGTCACTGGGACGTGGGACACATGTGAGTTGGCAGTGAGCAGTAGGCAGTGAGCAGTAGGCAGTGGGCAGAGGAGAGTGTTTTTTCTTCTGCCCACTGCCCACTGCTGACTGCCCACTGAGGTAAAGCAATGACCACCAAGAGACTGATCGTCGTTCTCGCCACCACCGCCGTCCTCGCTGCGCTGCTGGCGCTCGGCATCACTGCGATGCTCGTGAATATTTTCGAGCGCAAGACGGAGGCGAAGAATCCGTTCTATCGCGTCGTTGCGCTCGACGACAACACGACCGATCCGGCGATCTGGGGGAAGAACTTTCCGCTGCAGTACGACGATTACAAACGCACGGTCGATCAGGTGCGCACGCGCTACGGCGGCAGCGAGGCGGTGCCGCATACGCCGACGCAGGCCGATCCGCGCTCGGTCGTCGCGCAGCAGAAGCTCGAAGAGGATCCGCGTCTGAAGACGATGTGGGCGGGCTACGCGTTCTCGAAGGATTTTCGCGAAGAGCGCGGCCACGCGTACATGCTCATCGATCAGATGTTCACCGAACGGCAGAAGGTCGCGAAGCAGCCGGGCACGTGTCTCAATTGCCACGCGTCGATGTGGGTCGCGTACAAGAAGGCGGGCAACGGCGATATCTGGAAGGGCTTCGACGCGATCAATCACATGCCGTACTTCGAAGCGCGCAAGCTCGTGCAGCATCCGGTGTCGTGCATCGATTGTCACGATCCGACGACGATGGCGCTGCGCGTCACGCGGCCCGCGTTCATCGAAGGGTTGCGCAATCTCAGGAAACAGCCCGATTACGATCCGAACACGATGGCCACGCGCCAGGAGATGCGCGCGTACGTTTGCGGACAATGCCACGTCGAGTATTACTTCAAAGGACCGGAGAAACGGCTGACGTATCCGTGGAATCGCGGACTCACCGGCGACGCGATCCTTTCGTATTACGACGAAGAGACGACGCACTCCGATTTCACGCACGCGGAAACCGGCGCGAAGGTTTTGAAGGCGCAGCATCCCGAGTTCGAGATGTACAACCAGGGCATTCACGCGCGCTCCGGCGTCGCGTGCGCCGATTGCCACATGCCGTACAAGCGCGAAGGCGGCTTGAAGATCAGCGATCACCACGTGCGCAGTCCGCTGCTGAATATCAATCGCGCGTGTCAGGGCTGTCATCGCTGGGACGAAGCGGAGCTGCGCGCGCGCGTCGAGACGATCCAGACGCGGCACGTGCAGATGCGCGATACGACGATGGACGCGCTGATGGCGCTGATCGCCGACATCAAATCCGCTGCTGCGGCTGGCGCATCCGAGGCGCAGCTCGACGAAGCGCGCAAATACCAGCGCAAGGCGCAATTCCTTCTCGATTTCGTCGAGGCGGAGAATTCGACGGGATTTCATGCGCCGCAGGAAGCCGCGCGATTGATGACATTATCGATCGATTACACGCGTCGCGGCGAGATTGCGCTGCGCAATGTCCTGCCCGGGCCTGCAGCGCTGCCGCAGCCGGAGACTCCGAAAAAACCGACTGTGTAACCGTTTACGGGAAGGGTACACTCGCGCCGTGCTCGACAGTACGCGAGCGATCGACGCACTGAATTCGGTCGAACGGCGGCGTTTCGGACGCATCCGCCTTGATGAGACGCTGTCTGCGCGCTACGGCGAAGCGCCCGTCCGCATTCTCGAAGTCTCCGTCCTCGGATTCCGCATCGCCCACGAACAGCGCCTGCAGATCGGCGCGTCGCATGCACTGTGGCTTGCGTGGGATGAGCGCAAGATCGGTCTCGATTGCACGGTCGTGCGCACGCATCTGTGGCGCCTCGCGAAATCGATGGGCGAGCGCAGCATCTATCACTCCGGCCTGCGCATCACGCATTCGATCGGCGACTCCTACGACATCCTGCGCGAGCTCGTCGCCGACCGCATCATCCGCGCGATCGAAGAACAGAAAGCGAACGCGCGCGGGATCCCGCCGCTCGCCGCGTACATGTACCAACCGGGCAAGGGCGATCTCTTCCGCCGCTGCGAGTTCATCGACGGACGCTGGCGCAAGAGCGAGACGACCCATTCCGAGCAGCCGAGGAACGGATTCACGATCTCGGTCGACGTCGATCCGCAGCACGTGCAGATCCTTTGTGACACGTGGGAGCAGACAACGCCTGCCGGACGCAAGCTCACGCAATTGCTCGCCGAGCTCTCGATCAGTAAAAAAGAAGGAGTGCCGACGCGCCGCTACGTTCCGTGAGGGATTGCTCGCGCGTCGCAGAAAGTCCGATAATCAGCCTGTTCGATCTGCGAGTGCGTTCGTGGACGCGGAGTTCCAATGACTCACGCCACGGAAGATGAGTTGTCACGGTATGCGTTCGACCCGGAGTCGGTCCCGAACCGGCACGTCGTCGAGCGTCACCTCGAGCTTTGTTCCGAGTGCCGGCGCA
This sequence comes from Thermoanaerobaculia bacterium, assembly GCA_035544355.1. Lineage (GTDB taxonomy): Bacteria > Acidobacteriota > Thermoanaerobaculia > Gp7-AA8 > Gp7-AA8 > DATKFO01. The sequence goes on along the minus strand of DATKFO010000085.1, from coordinate 11,446 downwards.
CGCTGGAATTCGTGCGCTCGATCGACGACGGCCTGCGCGATGACATCACGTGGGAGCTGAGCGACGATCTGATGTCGGCGCCGGTGAATCCCGCGTCGACGCGCGTCGTGCTCCGCGAGCTCGCGCAGCAGATGGCGAGGGAGGACGTGGACGCCGAGCGTCTCGTCGCGCCGATGCTCGCGAACGCGACCGAGCTCGCCGCGATCGCGCACGATCGTCGTTTTCGCACCGGCGGCGTCGTGCGTTTGCTCTGCCGCGCGACGGTGGATGCGCGCGAATCCGATCCCGAGCGCGCACTCGAACTCGTCGACATCGCGGTCGCGATCGCCGAGGTGCTCGAGCCGCGCGGCAATCCCGGCGCGGGTGCGGTATGGGAGCTGCGCGGCACGGCATGGAAAGAGCGCGCGAACGCGCTGCGCCTCCTCGGCCGCCTGCGCGACGCAGTCGATGCCGTCGACGCCGCGGAAGACGCGTTCCGCCATCTGCACTTCAGCGCCTTCGGCCTCGCGGGCGTGGAGTACGTGCGCGCGACGCTGCTGTGGGAGCGCGGCGAATACACGGAAGCGCTGCGCCTCGCGATCGAATGCGCAGAAGAATTCGACGAGCTCGGCGACGACTCACGCGTCGTGCTCGCGCGCAATCTCGAAGCGCACGTGCGCGTGGCCACGGGCGAGACACGCGCCGCACGCGAGATCTTCGAACAGCTCCTGATCTTCGTCGACGACGACGTATGGATCGCACGCGTCGCCACAAGCCTCGGTCACTGCTACCAGATTGAAGGCGAGAGGACGCGCGCCGCGGACTCGTTCCGCATCGCGAAGGAGAAGCTCGCGACGCTGGGTGTGGTGGACGTCATGCTCGTGCCGGCGTTGTGAGAAAGCGCCTCAAAGGTGGCACAGACACTCCTGTCTGTGCCGATTCTCGCGTGAAGGGCACACAAGAGTGTCTGTGCCACACGGTGAGACGGCTCTGATTTGGACTGCGGCGATCGCAATCGCCGCTTTCGTATACCGGTGTGGCAAAGCGGTGACTGCGGTCACCGCACTCCAGACACTTCGCGAAAGCCGGTTTCTTCTTCCGCCAAAACCTCGCGATTGCGATCGATGCGCGTCACGATCCACTCCTCGCCGCGCCGCTCGATCTCGAGCACGATCGACGCCCACATTCCCTCCGGCGGATTCTCCGCCCAGCGAAACGCAGTTCCAGACCAGCGTTCTTCGGGAACTTCATGCGTGCGGAGGTGCGTCTCCGCCATCTCGATCAGCTCGTTCGGTCCGACGTGATCACAAGGCATGCGCGCAGTTTACGTGACGAGCCGGCCGCCGCTCAGCGTCAGCGTCACATCGGCGATCGCGCCGATGAAGTCGAGCTGGTGTGTCGAGATGAGATGTGTTTTGCCGCGGCGCTCTTCCGTGAGCATCGTACGCAAAATCTCGACGCGCTGCGGATCGAGTGAGTTCGTCGGCTCGTCGAGCAGCAAGACTTCGGGATCGTGCATCACGGCGGCGACGAGCGTGACGAGGCGCTTCTGTCCCTGCGAGAGTTTGCCGATCGCGACGTCGAGAAATTCGTCGACACCGAACTTTGCGCATGTCGCACGTCGATCGCAGCGGCGCACGCTCGCGACGAAGTCGAGGTAGCGGCGCGGCGTGAGCGCGGGATGGAGATCGGGGAACTCGGGCTGGTATCCGAGGCGGCGTTTTGCTTCGACGGCGTCGCGATGGAGCTCGATGTTCGCGATCGTGACGCGGCCGGACGTCGGATGCCAGATGCCGGAGAGGATGCGCAGCAGCGTCGATTTGCCCGCGCCGTTCGGGCCGAGGAGTGCGGTGATGCCGGGTGCGACGCGGAACGAAACGTCCGTGAGAATCGCGCGGCCGCCGATCGTCTTGCTGACGGATTCGACGTGAATCATGCGTCGCACGTCCGTTCGCGCGCTTCGAGCGCGCGCGCGAGGATCACCATCGCGATCACCATCGCCACGATTACGACGAGCGGTTGAAATGCCGCGATCAGCGCAGCGAACGATCCCGCCCACGCAACTGCGCCTTGCGACTCGAGCCGCGCGAGCAGGAACAGCATCGCGTGGGCGACGATCGCGAGCAGCGCGGCGACCGGCGAGAGCGCGAGTGCCACGAGCGCGACGGGGAGCGCGAAGAGCGTGGCGATCGCGGTGGTGCGCACAAGCGAAGCGAGTGCGGTGCGAGGCAGGGAGCGTTCGAGGCGGCGCCACGGACGCGCCTCGGCATCGAGGTGGCCGGTCTCGAAGGCGATGAACATCGCGCCGAGCGCGGCGAAGAGCGAAGCGATGCGGGCGAAGGCGGAGGGGCTGTGCACGCTGTTGTTCATGATCGCGAGCTTCGCGGCGCCGATCGCGAGCAGCGCGCCGATGCTCGTCGCGAGCAGTCGTCGATTCGCGAACCAGTGCAGCTCGTAGTTCGAGTGGCGTTGCCGGTTGCCCGTTGCCGGTTGCCAGAGGACGATGATCATTGCGCTCGCGAGCATCAGCGGTACGGTCCACGCTCCGATGATCACCACGCTCACGATGATCAACGGTATGAGGAAGATGAGCACCGCGAGCACGTCGAGCCCGAATCGCGTGTGCGCTGCGATCGGCAGCACTTTCAGCAACTCCGATCCTTCTCCGTGCAGCGCGGAACGCAGGATGCGTCGCGTTGCTGCGACGATCACGATCGTCGCGCCGAGGAGGATCAGCATTCGCGTCGATGCAGGCGCCGCGTCCCATGCGCGGATGTAGCTGCGCACATCGATCTTCACTTCGAGTCCGGCAGCGGCGACGGCGGCGATGAGCAGCGGCGTCCACGCGCTCATTGCGGTTCGCAGCCCGGTGGCGTAGCGCATCGAGAGCCAGCGCAGAGCGAGCGTCATCGGCGCTGAGGCTATCATTCCGCCTCGTGTCTGAAGCCCCGCCGGCCCAGCGGTTCCGCGCACTCGCGCTTACATCGATCTCGCTGCTGCTGGCGATGGCGCTCTGGTTCGGCGTCTCCGCGGTCACGCCGCAGGTTGCGAGTGAATGGCATCTCGACGCCGCGACCGCCGCGTGGCTCACGCTCGCGGTGCAGCTCGGATTCGTCGCCGGCACGCTGCTCAGCGCGATCCTGAATCTTCCCGACGTGATTCGCGTGCGCCGCCTGCTCGCGATCAGCGCAGTCCTCGGCGCGCTTGCGAACGCCGCACTCGCGCTGTTCGTCACGACGCCGGGTCCAGCGATCGCGCTGCGCTTTCTCACCGGCGTATTTCTCGCGGGTGTGTATCCGCCGGGGATGAAGATCATCGCGACGTGGTTCCGCGCCGGGCGCGGCTTCGCGCTCGGCGTGCTGATCGGCGCGCTCACGCTCGGCAAGGCGTCGCCGTATCTCGTCAACGTCCTCGGCTCGTCGTCGTGGCGCGTGAACGTCGGCGTCGCGTCGATCGGTGCGGTCGCGAGTGCCGTGCTCGTGCTGCTGTTCGTCGGCGACGGACCGTACGCGCTGCCGAATCAGCCGTTCGATCTCAGCCAGGTCGCGAAAGTGTTTTCGAATCGCGGCGTGCGCCTCGCGAACTTCGGCTACTTCGGACACATGTGGGAGCTGTACGCGATGTGGACGTGGGTGCCGGTGATGTTCCGCGCGAGTGTCGCGAAGAGCGGCGAGAGTCCCGCGATCGCGGAGGCATCGTCGTTCGCAGTGATCGGCGCGGGCGCGATCGGCTGCATCGTCGCGGGCCTGCTCGCCGATCGTATCGGCCGCACGCTCGTCGCATCCGCGGCGATGCTCATCAGCGGCGCGTGCTGCATCGTGATCGGATTTCTGTACGGCGAGTCATCCGCGCTGCTGCTCGCCGTCGCGATCGTGTGGGGCGCGACGGTCGTCGCGGACTCCGCGCAATTCTCCGCCTGCGTGACCGAGCTCGGCGACCCGCGCTACCTCGGCACGGCACTCACCTTACAGACCTGCATCGGATTCCTGATCACGACGATCTCGATTCGCATGATCCCGCTGCTCGTCGACCGCATCGGCTGGCAGTGGGCCTTCGCCGCACTCGCGCCCGGCCCGTTCCTCGGCATCATCGCGATGTGGAGATTGCGCGCGCTGCCGGAGGCGACGCGGATCGCGCAGGGGCGGCGGTAGGGACGCTGAGCGCTCACGAATTCGGATCGAGGATTTTGTTGCGCAGCGCGTAGCCGACGACTTCCGCGCGGTTGTGCAGGCGGAGCTTGTCGAGGATGTTGCGCACGTGAAATTTGACCGTGTTCTCGGAGAGGCCGAGGCGTTTGGCGAGCTTGCGATTCGAGGTGACGCCTTCGACCATCAGCTCGAGCACTTCGCGCTCGCGTGCGGTCAGCACCTCTTCTTCGGTGGGCGCCGCTGACGCCTCCGCGGGCTTCGCAAATTCCTGCAGGAGCTTGCGCGCGAGTCCCGGCGTGAGTGCGGGCTCGCCGCGATTCGCGCGATCGAGCATCACGTAAAAATCGTCCGCCTCGAGGTTCTTGTTGAGGTAGCCCTGTGCGCCCGATTTGATCGCGTCGAACAGCGTCGCGTCTTCCTCCGATGCGGTGAGGATCACGACTTTGACTGCGGGCATGTCGGCGACGATGAGCCGCGTCGCGGCGAGGCCGTCGAGCTCCGGCATCGACACGTCCATCAGCACGAGATCGGGCTGCAGTTGTTTCACGAGCTCGTACGCTTCGCGGCCGTTGCGCGCTTCGCCGAGGACTTCGTGACCCTGCGCCTGGAGCAGGCTGCGCAGTCCGTCGCGAAACAGCGTGTGATCGTCAGCGATGAGGATTCGCACCGCGCGGAAGTATAGCGGCGAGACGCGTTACTCCAGTGGCAGCTCGAAGCGCACGGTCGTGCCAGTCCCGGGCACGCTGTCGATTGTCAGTGTTCCGCCTACAGCCTCGGCGCGCTCGAGCATCGTGGTCAGGCCGAAGCGCGGAAACTCACCACGCGTGCGCGCGAGCTGATTGAAGCCGATGCCGTCATCGATGATCGTCGCGACGGCGTTGGTTCCGTTGCGGCGGATCGTCACGTGCGCGTTGCTGGCCTTTGCATGTTTGCGCACGTTCGTGAGCGACTCCTGCACGATGCGCACGAGCTGCAGCTCGACGCCGGGACGCAAACGCACGTCGGCGTCGAGGTCGAGCGCGACGGCAATGCCGCTCATCTCCTGCCAGCGCTCGAAATATTCGCGAAGCACATCGGGCAGCGAGCGATGCGGTGTGGGCATGGTGCGGAGATCGACGATCGATTCGCGCACGTCGGTGTACGCCTCGCGCGCCGCGCTCGCGAGCTCGTGCAGCTGCGTCGACGCTTCCTCGGTTTTTCCGCGCTTCAAATACGCATCCGCGGCCTGGACTTTGGTGTTGACGTAGCCGAGCACTTGCGCGAGGCCGTCGTGCATCTCGTGTGCGATGCGCACGCGCTCCTGCGCGACGGCGAGGTCGGCGACCTGCTCGTGCAGGTGCGCGTTGTCGATCGCGATCGCGGCCTGCACGGCGAAGCGCTCGATCGTCTCTTCGTCGTCTTTCGTGAACTCTTTCGCGCGGATCTTTTCGCTGACGTAGAGGTTTCCCCGGAACGGACCTTTGCAAACGATCGGCACCGCGAGCAGCGAATGCATCGGCGGGTGATGTGCGGGAAAGCCGTGCGAGCGCGGATCGGTGGTGATGTCGGCGAGGCGCAGGCGTTGTCCGTGATGCAGCACGACGCCGAGGAGTCCGTGGCCCACCGGCGGCGGCCCGATCGCTTCACGCTCCTCCGTCGAGATGCCGGACGTGATGAACGTCTGGATGCGGCCGTGATCGTCGATGACGGAGACCGCGCCGTATTTCGCGCCGACGAGGTTCTTCGCTTGATCGACGACCTTTTTCAGCACGGCGTCGAGCGAGAGCTCGGCCGCGACGTCGAGTCCTGCGCCGTGCAGCGCGAGCAGCTCCTGATTTTGGCGAACGAGTTGCGTTTGCATGTCGTCGACGAAGCTGAAGAGGATCGACAGGAAGAGCACGATCGCGCCGACGGTCACGAGGTCGAGGATGAGCCGCTTTTCCCACGAGATCGCACCGATGGTCAACGTGCGGACGAGCTCGAGGATCACGACGACAGCGATCGGCGACACGACGGCGACGATGCGGAGGCGCTTGAGCGTCATGCCGCTATTCTCGCAGCAACGGACAAGCTGAGAGCTTGTCATACGTTAGCGCTTCTTCGACGTCGGCCGCGAATGCGTCGGGCTGCTCGAGTGCGGCGAAGTGTCCGCCGTGCGGCATGTCTCGCCAGCGCACGATGTCGTAGCCGCGCTCGATCCATCGTCGCGGCGGAAATGGTTCTTCGTGCGGGAAGTGCGCGATCGAGGTCGGGACGGTGATGCGCTCGCCTGGCTCGAGGCGCAGCGGCGTTGCGACGGATTCGCGATAGAGGCGCATCGACGAGTGGATCGTGTTCGTGACCCAGTAGAGCGTGATGTTCGTGAACAACTCGTCGAGTGTGATCGCGCTGTCGGGGGCGGCCCACTCGCGAAATTTCTCGAGCATCCATGCGGCGAATCCAGCGGGTGAGTCGGCGAGTGCGTGCGCGAGTGTGAGCGGACGGGTGCGCTGCACGTGGCCATACGCGCCGCTCTCTTCGACCCAGCGATCGCGCGACGCGAAGAATGCGCGCTCGTCGTCGTCGAGCGGCCCGTCGACGTGCGGCGCGTACGAGCCGGGGATGTAGTTGAGATGAATCGCGAGCAAGTGCTCGGGATGCAAGCGCGCCATCCACGTCGTGATGCCCGCGCCCCAGTCGCCGCCTTGTGCGGCGAACCGTTCGTATCCGAGGTTGCGCATCAGGTTCGCGAAGAGCGTGGCCATCGCTTTGTTCGTCATCGCGCGCGGTGCGGAGAAGCCGTAGCCGGGGAGCGACGGAATCACGAGATGAAACGAACGCGCGAGCCGCGGCAGCGCGCCGAGGAATTCGAGAAACGATCCGGGCCAGCCGTGGAGCAGCAGGAGCGGCGTCGCGTCCGCGCGCTCGTTGCGCACGTGGATGAAGTGCACATCGTCCGCGATGAAATGCGGGAGCTCGTTGAGCACGCGCTGTTGCGCGAACCAGTCGTAGTCGTCCGCCCAGTAGCGAACGGCGCGCTGCAAATCCGCGAGCGGATAGCCGTCGCTCTCGTCGAGCGTGCCGGACCATCGCGTTGCGTGCAACCGCGTGCGGAGGTCGTCGATGACGGCGGGCGGAATGTCGATGCGAAACGGTGTTGCTTTCAATGACTCTCCATCTCCGCGACCGAATCGCGCAGCTTCGGCGAGAGCCAGCAGTACGCACCGACTTCCACCAGCCCCGCCTTCGCGAACGTGCGCCGGTACCATGCGGACGAGCGGCGAATGAGTCCGTCGAGATCGCCGATGATGTCGTCTTCGCTCGTCAGCACTTCGATGAACGCGAGACCGTTGCACAGCCGCGCGATTTCCGCGACGCCCTCGCGGATCTCCGACTCCGGGACGTAGTGCAAGACGTCGGAGCAGACGACGAGATCCGCCCGTGCGAGGTTCAGCGATGTGAGCTCACCAAAACCGCCGCGGCGGATGTTCCGTTCTTTTCCGAATTGCTCGACGACGTATTCACTCGGATCGATGCCCGCGTACGCGATCGTCGGCCGCAGCGCGCGGAGATGCGATCGCCACGCGCCTTCGCCGCATCCGATGTCGAGCACGTTGCGCGCGTTGCGCCGCAGGAAGTACTCCGCCGTCGACAACGCAAGCGCAACTTTCCGCCGCACCTCGGCATCGGCATTCACGCGCGAGCGCGGGTTGCGATACCACTTGTCGAAGTACGCGCGATCGTAGCGTTTCGTCATCTCACGACGCGCCGCAGCCACGCGACGAAGCGCGGCATGCGCGGCTCCGCTTTCGCGAGCACCGTTTCGGCGAAGCGGCTGTTCGGGAAGAGCACGATCAGCGCGAGCAGGAAGAAGATCCATCCCTGCAGCACGGGCAGCAGCGAGCCGGCGATGCCGAGGATCGTGAACGTGACGCCGAGCGAGATGCGGACGAGGAAGACCATGTTCACGCGATTGTATTGTGGAGTGCTGCGGCCATGCCGCAGCTTTGGGTCATGGATTCCCGCGTAACTCCGCAACTTCGCAACCCTGAACCCGCGACCCAAAGCGCCGGCGCGGCCGCCGCACTCCAAAAAAAGGGCGGCCCGAAGGCCGCCCTGTGAGAACCGCGAAAAAGAAAACTAGAAGTCGTAGCGAACCGCGAGCTGGATCGTGCGCGGGGTCTGCGTGACCTGATCGCGAACGCCGAACGTCGCGACCGGCGTCTGGCCGGCGCCCCACGTCTGGTTCGTCGTCGAGACCGTACGGTTCGCGGCGTTCGCGCAGTTGAAGCACTCACCAAAGACCGTCAGTGCACCCGGTCCGAAGTTGAACGCTTTGGCAACGCGCAGGCTGACCGACGAGAACGCCGGCTGGCGGAAGCTGTTGCGATCGAAGTGCTTGCCGCCGACCGTCGGACGCTCGACGTTGTTGCCGTCGTTGTTCGCATCCGTGCCGAGACGCGCCGAGTACGCCTGACCGCTCGCATAGGAGAACGATCCGGAGAGGCCGATGCCCCACTTGACGTCCCACGCGAACGTGGTGTTTGCGCGCCAGCGCTGGTCGCGCTCGGAGTAGCTGAACATCGTCCCGTCGAGGTTGTTCACGTCCTCGGCCTGGATGCCCGAGAAGTTGCGCTCGTTCGAGTCGTTGTCCTTGTCTTCGGAGTACGTGAGGTTGGCGAACGTGCGGAAGTTCGCGCCCCAGCGCTTCCGTGCCGTTGCGGTCAGCGCCCAATACTCGGAGCGCGCGTCGGAGATGTAGGTGGTGATGCGGCCGTATGCCGTGTTCGGACGCGTCGAGGAGTAGCGCGGCAGACCGTTCGTGCCGAGGACGACGTTGCCGGCCGCGTCACGTTGATACTGCAGGTTGATGTCCGTGAGGCGCTCGAGGTTTTTCGATTCGGCCCACGTGTAGTCGAGCCCGAGGGCGGTCTCCTGCGCGAGCTCCTGCTCCCATCCGAGCGTGAAGCGGTCGGTCTGTGGATTCGTGAAGTTCGGATCGACGGAGAAAACGCCCGGCGTCGCGATGTTCGTGACCTTCGTGAAGTCGATGCGCTCGACGCCGTCCGGAGTCCACGCGCCGCGGCAGTTGTCGGATGCGCTGCCCCAACCCGGCGAAAGCGGATCGGTCGGGCAGGTGCCGCCGGTAGCGGCATTGATGATGTACTGCGTGCCGCGCACGCCGTTCGAGCTGAAGAGCTGCGCCCACAGCAGCGCGGGCGTGCGGCTCCAGTAGCGGCCGACGGTGCCGCGGATGACGGAGTGCGTCCACGGCGACCACGTCACGCCGAGGCGCGGCGAGTACTGATTGTCGACGTCGGGAATCTTGCCGTTCAGCTTGAACGAGCCGTTCGCGTTCTTGTCGTTCGGATTCAGAACCGGCTGATCGGGATTGTCGAGCTTCTCCCAGCGCACACCGGCGCTGATGGTGAGGTTCGGACGGAGGTACCACTGGTCCTGCACGAACAGCGCGGTCTCTTTCTGACCGAAGCTGACGCCGCCGGCTTGATCGGACGTCAATCCGCCGAGGCCGCCGAACTGGCGGTACTGGTCCCACTTGCCGGCGAGGAGCTTGGCCTTCGCCTGCGCGAACGTTCCGGTGAACTGGAACACGCCGCGCCAGTTGCCTTTGAAGATCTGCTCGACCGACGTGTCGTTGTAGTCGAAGCCGGCCTTGAACACGTGGCTCTTCCAGAGATACGAGATCGTGTCGGCGAACGCGGTGCGCTGCACCGTCGACGTGATCGGGAGGAAGCTCACACCACCGTACGTGGTGGTCGTGCCCATGATGATCTCGGGCAGATTCTCGGAGCCCGGGGCCGGTTCGCGCGGCGTGAACTCATCGGAGTATGTCGTGTTGAAGTCGTTGAGCAGGCTGTTGCCGAACGTGCCGGACCATGAACCGACGTACGTGCGTGAATCGAGACCCTCGACGCCATTCGTCAGCGACGAGCGGTTCGTCGCGGCGGACGTGCCGTGGTCGCCGTTGTAGGTCGTGTAGTTGCCGCGCGCCATGAAGCGGTGCGCCGGTGTCGCCTGGAAGTCGAGGCGGCCGAAGATGACGCGGCCGTCGGTGGTCTGTCCGTAATCCGAATCCGACTTGATCGACGGATACTTCGCGAAGATCTCGGCGTCGACGATGACCGCGCTGATGGGAACGGTCTGGTTCTGCTTCTGTTGATCGTACGACGCGAAGTAGAACAGCCGGTCCGGAATGATCCGGCCGCCGAACGATCCACCGTATTGGTCTTTCTTCTGATCGGCGGGCTTGCGTCCGTCGGCGAAGTCGCTGATGAGGCTCTGCGGCTGGGAGTAGTAGAACGCCGAACCGTGCATCGCGTTCGTGCCGCTCTTGGTGATGACGTTGACGAAGCCGCCGGCGGAGCGGCCGAACTCGACCGATGCGCCGTTGGTGATGACGGTGAATTCTTTGACCGACTCCTGCGAGATCGACAGCGGCGCGCGTCCCTCGGCCGTACCGGCCGTGCCGCCGAAGAAGGAATTGTTGTAGTCGACGCCGTCGACGGTCACGTTCGTGTTGATGCCGCGCTGACCGGAGATGGCGATGTTGCCGCGCTCGCGCTCGCGCCGTGTTTCCGGCGTGAGGTACACGAGGTCGACGAAGTTGCGGCCGTTGAGCGGAAGATCTTTGATCTCCTCGGTCGTGATCGTCGTCGATGCGGCCGTGTTCGTGACCTCGACGAGCGGTGCTGCGCTCGTGACCGTGATCGTCTCGCTCACGGCCGACAGGCCGAGCGAGAAGTTGATCGTCGGTGCCGATCCGAGCTTGAGGTCGACGCTGCGCGCGACCTTGTTGAACCCTTCGAGCGACGCCGTGACCGTGTACTTGCCGGTGGGCAGGTTCACGAGGCGATAGGCGCCGTCGGTGTCGGTGACGTGCGTTGCGGCGAATCCGGTCTCCGTGTTCTTCGCCTCGACCGTCACGCCCGGCAGCGGGGCGTTGCTCGAGTCGGTGACGACGCCGGAGATACGGCTGGTCGTAACGTCAGTCTGAGCGAATGCCGTGCTGCCGATGAGGGCAAGCACGAGCGTCAAGGCCGCGATGGTCAGGCGGCGAAACGCATGGACTTGTGGCATGCGGAAATCTCCTTATTGGACGATGAATAAAGTGCTGCGAAACGTTGGACGCTGTGCGCGAAGGGTACGTCAACTTTTGCGAAATTTCGAGGGAAATTCGAGCGGGCTGGGCCGTTTCGGCGGAGGTGCAGAGGGTCAGAGTTGCAGAGGTGCAGAGGGGAGTGGAACCTCCTCTATCCCTATGCGCCTATGAACCTGTGCACCTGTGTACCCATGAACCTGTGCACCTCTACGTTGCCCGGCCTTTTCTTCGCTGCTCCGGA
>DATKFO010000084.1:0-8296 GCA_035544355.1 Thermoanaerobaculia bacterium | reverse complement strand
TCTTCGGCGCGTACGACAGCGTGCGCCACTCGCTCGATAGCGAGCTGCCCGCGGGTCCGCTCGCAGGCGACACCGTCACGTCCGAGAGCCGCCGCAACCTCGGCTCCGCGAAGCTGACGTGGAACCTCGCGCCGAGCCAGTCGGTGCAGTTCACGTTTCTGCAGGATCCGCGTGCGGACACCGGCGCGATCAACGACAACAATCACTCGCTGAACGGCGATCCGTCGACGTACGAAGGCCGCCAGGATTTCGGCGGACACGATTACGCGCTGCGCTACGACGGCTCGTTCCAGTCGAGCTGGATCGTCACCGGCCAGATCGCGCAGCACAAAGAAGCGAACTCCGTCGGACCTGCGAGCGACGCGGGCAACGCCGTGCAGGTGCGCGACGCGAGCAACGACTTCTTCCAGACCGGCGGCTTCGGTCTGATTCAGAAGAAAGACTTCGATCGCAAGCACTACGGCGGAACTCTCCTGAAGCTTGCCGGCAATCACGAGATCAAGGGCGGCATCGAGTTCGAGCACGACAAAGCCGAAGTGACGAAGATGATGTCGGGTGGTCAACAGGTTGACGTCTTCGCCAACCCCGCCAATCCCGCGAAGAAGATCTATCGCCACTTCTACTGGACGACGCCCGATGCGACCGTCGCGAACGCGCCGCTCTCGCAGCTCGTCGCGTCGCCGGAGCACAAGGTCACGACCGTATTCCTGCAGGATCGTTGGAACATCAACGATCGCCTCGTCCTCAACTACGGCGTCCGCTGGGACAAGCAGGAGATCATCGACGCGTCGGGCGTCACGCAGATCACGCTCGACAAGGACTACGCGCCGCGCCTCGGATTCGTGTACGACCCGAGCGGCAATCACAAGGCGAAAGTCTTCGCGTCCGTCGGCCGCTACTACGAAGAGATCCCGATGGATCTCGTCATCCGCTCGTTCTCGTACGAGCGCCAGCCGCGCATCATCAACTACTCGCCGACGAGCAACGTCCCCGACCCGAGCGCGGAAGCGGATTTCGAAACGGAGTCGGCGATTCTCGGCGGATTCACCGAGCCGTCCGATCCCGACATCGAGAACCAGTACATCAACGAATTCATCCTCGGCTACGAGCGCGAGGTGTTGCCGAATATCGCCGTCGGTGTGAAGGGCATCTATCGCAACTACGGCCAGGTCATCGAAGACTTCCTCTGTGCCGATGACGGCACGTACTGCATCGGCAATCCAGGCGAAGGCATCATGGATCGCGTCTTCACGCTCGATTACTCGCAGACGTTCGAGGCGCCCGATCCGAAGCGCGTGTACAAAGGCGTGCAAGTCGACGCGACGAAGCGCTTCTCGAACAACTGGCAGGCGATCGCTTCGTATCTCTACTCGCGACTCGACGGCAACTTCGACGGCGAATACGCGCCATTCACGAACGTCGGCGCCGATCCGAACATCTCCGCTGCGTACGACTACTACGACTTCTTCACCAACGGCAGCGACCTGACGAAGATCACGAACACCGGCCCGCTCTCGAACGATCGCCGCCATCAGTTCAAGGTGTCGGGCGTGTACGAGACGCCGTACAAACTCTCGATCGGCTTCTCGTCGTACTGGCGCAGCGGCACGCCGCTCACGCGCTACGGCTACTCCGATGCGTACGGCCGCTACGAGTTCTTCCTCACCAAGCGCGGCGCCGAAGGCCGCACGCCGAGCAACTACGACGCCGACGTCCACCTCGGATACCCGATCGCCACAGGCAAAGCGAAGGTGAATTTGTTGCTCGATGTGTTCAACCTCTTGAACACACAACGCGCAGTGCTCATCGATCAGCGATGGGGATTCCAGGAAAGCGACAACGCCTCACCGACGCCGGTGAATCCAGGCTACGGCGAGCCGATCCTGCGAACGCCACCGCTATCCGCGCGATTCGGCGTGAGGATCTCGTTCTAAGCGCATACGCGACGTAGTCCCCGGGCTCACACGCCCGGGGCTACGAGCTTCGCTGATTTGGACTGCGGCGATCGCAATCGCCGCTCTTGCACAGCCCTCGCGAAAATGTCGCAAAGCGGCGACTGCGGTCGCCGCACTCCACATGTGGGACGGGCTTCAGCCCGTCCTACTGCGGCGTCGCGGGCGGATGCAGCGTCTCGATCAATTGCTGCAACTTCGCGCGCGCGTCGCTCTGCTCCTGCAGCGTGCCGTTCAGCATGCGCGACACTTCCTCGATCGCTTTTACGACGTCGGGCGATGCGTCCGCCGGCGTGATCGTGCCGTTCGCGACTTTGCGATCTTCCAGCGCGCGCGCCTGCTCGGCCGCGCGTTTATCGAGCTCGCCCGGTAGCGACAGCAGCGCTTCATCGATCGTCGATTTCAACGGACCGCGTTGAATTTCTTTCGCCGCGGCGATGTCGCGAATTTGCAGCAGGCGGCGGATCGCCGGGAAATACGGACTGTTCGGATCGTCGACGAGCTTCGCCTGAATCAGCGCGACTTCCGCGACCGCGCGCTTCTCGCCGCTCTCGACGCCAAGCTCCGCTGTCGCCTTCACGCTCTTGCCGATGTCGGGCAGCGCGGTGCCGTTCGCGTCGCCGGGATTCACCCACGCGTTCACCGGGATTTCCTGATGCGTGGTCTTGCCGTCGAAGCCGGTCGAGTCGACGATCACGTTGCGGATGTACACGCGATTGTTCGCCGAGACGAGGCTGCGCTTCGGCGGCACGGTAACGAGCACGCGATACGCGTTCGGCGCGGAGATCGTGACGTAGCGCAGCTCCTGTTCGGTGCTCACGCGCTCGATCGTCTTCTCGTCGGACACGCGGCCCGCTTCTTCGCGCTGCAGCGACGCCCACTGATACGTGCCGTCGTCGCGACGCGTGCGCATCGATTCGACGTTCGCGTCGATGATCGCGAGCAGCACCTGCCGCGAGTCGGGGAGGTTCTTCGAGAGATCGGCGATGCGCGCGAGCGCGTGCAGATCGCTGCCGAGGGTCGTGATCTTCGGATCGGGTGCGGGCGTGGCGGCGGGAGTCTGTGCGAAAGCACTCACCGCGGAAAGGAGGAGCAGGGCCAGTGTGAGTCGTCGTTTCATGGTTGCGAATGTTACCGCTATCATGAAGGCATTCCCTCACAAGCGGCGGAAACCATGAAAGACGACTTGAATGATCTCTTCGAGCATCTGCGCAACATCCATTTCGTTCTCGTGGCCGCGTGCGTGATCGTCGCCGGAGGCATGGTGACGAAGGTGGTGCTCCGCGGTTTGAAGAATGCCGCGGATGATGCAGCCACGATCGCGGCTGCTTCGTCGCCGAGCGGTTGGAATCAGTTCTGGACGAGCTATGCGAAGTCACAAGGCAGCGGTCCGAAACCGAACGTCCTCCGCTGGACGGACGCGGACGGCCACACGACCGACTGGCGGATCGACCTGCCGGTGCCCGTGATCGCGGACAAATTCGGCCATGTCGTCGTGAGCGGCGTAACACCTGAAAATCAGGAGCGCCCGCAGACGCTGAACGAGTTTCTCGCCTTCTGGCGCAGGAACACACAGTGGAAAAATCTTTCCGTGCAGTCATCGAGTGTCGCGGGAAACGGCTGGTCTCTCGTATCGGTGCCGCAGTCGCAGGCGAGAGTGCTTCCGCTCGTCGATCGCGGCAAGTTCTACGAAGGGGAGCTTCGTGCGGCCGGCTCGGATCAGATGTTGACGGTGCGCATCGCGAAGGAAATGAGACCCGCCACCAATCCGATCGACTTGTGGATGGACGACCCGTCCATTCACTGGAACGATCCCGATCCCAATGTGTCGCTTGCGTCGCTGCTGCTCCACACGTCGAAGCTCGATCGCGATGCGCCGCTCGACACGATGAGTGCCGCGATCGACGCGAGGGCGCGTGACTCCGCACAGAACATCGAAGCGTTCGGCTTCAAGATCCCGATCGAAGGTCTGACGATCCTCGGATCCGCGGGACTGATCGTGCTGCAGCTCTATCTGTTCATGCACTTGCTGGCGTTCAACCGCAAGCGCTCCGAGCGTCTCGACGGCCTCTATCCGTGGATCGGAATCTACGGAGACACGCTGTCGAGAATGGTGTTCCGCTTCACCGCGATTCTGCTGCCGGTGATCGTGACGGTGATCGGGCTCGTGGTGACGATCGACGCCGAAGGAGCGCTCTGGCAGGTGCCGCTGCAGCTCGTGTTGATCTTCCTTTCGCTCACGCTCTCGCGACGAAGCGGCGAGCTCGTGACCGACATCTGGGATGATAACGATGCGGCCGAGGCGTTGCTCGCCGTGAGTTGATGATCCGTTGGTGAGCAACGGCCGCTTCGCACCATCACCCACCGGCCCCCTCCACCTCGGCAGCCTCGTCGCCGCAGTCGGCTCGTGGCTGTTCGCGCGTGCGGCGGGCGGACGATGGCTCGTGCGCATCGAGGACATCGACACGCCGCGCGTCGTGCCGGGATCCGCGGATGAGATTCTCGCGGCGCTGCGCCGCTACGGACTCGAGTGGGACGGCGAAGTCGTCTATCAATCGCAGCGGATCGCGTTGTACGAGCGCGCACTCGCATCGCTGCGCGACAAAAATCTCGTCTACGACTGCGCATGCTCGCGCGCAGAGTTGCAGCGCGCCGCATCCGCGCCAGTTGGCGTCGAGCCGGTGTATCCCGGCACGTGTCGCGATGGCTTGCCGCCCGGCCGGACACCACGCGCGATTCGCTTTCGCGTGCCGAACGAGACGGTCGCATTCGACGATCTGATCTGCGGCCGCATCGAAGAATCGCTGACCGATCGCTGCGGCGACTTCGTCGTGCGCCGCGCGGATGGCTTGTTCGCGTATCAGCTCGCAGTCGTCGTCGACGACGGCGAGCAAGGCATCACGCAAATCGTGCGCGGCGGCGATCTGCTTGCATCAACCGCGCGCCAGATCGCACTCGCCCGCGCCCTCGGCTACACAATTCCGTCGTACGCGCACCTGCCGCTCGTGCGCAACGCAGACGGCACGAAGCTCGGCAAGCGCGACGGCGCGCTTCCGCTGCCGACACTCGACGATAAGCGCGTGCGCGAAACACTGGCCATCGCATTGAAGTTTCTCGGGCAAAGCGGAGAGACTCTCGAAGACGCGCTCGGATCTTTCACGATTCCAGCCCGCAACTGCGACAGCGCATCTTCGGAGGAATGAGCGCGGCGAGCATGCCGACGACGATCGAGAGCGGCGCGATCGAGAAAAGCGTGGTCTGCAATCGCTCCGGCACATCGATCCCCGCGATCGCGGCCGAGCACATCGCCGCATTGAGCAGCATCAGCGATCCCATCGAGATCAGCATCCACCGCCAGAAAGTCTTCGCGCGGCTCCGCGCCGGATAAATCTCCTCCGAACCGCAGCGAGCACAACTCGCCTCGCGCGGCGCAGGCACAACCTCGTGATCCTCTTCCACCTCGACGCCGCGCAGATTCTCACTCGCAAGAATTTCGGCGGCCGCAGGCGCATCGGAACGCCGCACCTGCAATCGCACACCGCCATGCGCCTGCGCCTCACCCCACGACATCCGGACGACATTCTCATCAGCAAGCACCGCATCGATGCCCGCCGCCTCGAGCGCCCCACGCGCGATCTCCGCGTCGGCGATGAAAAGGAATCGATCGATGGTGACGAGGTCGTCGGACATCGGTTGTCAGTAGCCAGAGGATACCGGCTCAGACCGAAGAATCCGTCGTTCCTGAAGAAAGAGTTGCAGAGTTGCAGAGTGACAGAGTTGCAGAGGGTTTCGAGCTTCTCTGCAACTCTGCCACTGCATTGCTACTCTGCAACTCGATCTGCAACTCGGTCGAGGGATGCGATCAAGTGCGTGATTCCGGCGGAGATTTTCATCATTGGATCGCGGAGCTCTGTGATCACTCGAGCGTTGATCAGGTTTGTTCGCGCGCAGATCTCCAATTGCGTTTCGAGCTCGTAGAGCGAGCCGCGCGCGATGCCGAGAAAGCGTTGATGATCGCGACGCGTGAGCCGTCCCTGGCCCTCCGCGATGTTGCTTGAGACCGAGATCGCCGCGCGTTGCATCTGATTCGCGAGTGCGAAGTTCCCGAACGAGCTCGTTACCTCGATGATGCGGACAGCAAGATCGACAGACGCAGTCCAAACAAACAAGTCCCGAAGTGATTGCTTCATAGAGTGCGAGGGGAAGACGCGGGCGACGCGCACTCAGGTGGGCAGCGAAGCCTACGCCGTTTTCATCCCCCTCTGCAACTCTGCAACTCTTGAACTCTGCAACTCTGCCACTAGTATTCCCCCATGCAATTGGCGCTGATCGCGATCACTTTCCTCGCCGTCATCTCGCTCGGATACAAACTGTATGGCTCGTGGATCGCGCGGCTCATGCAGCTCGATCCGGATGCGTCGACGCCGGCGCATGTCGTGAACGACGGCATCGATTTCGTTCCGACGAAACCGTTCTATCTGTTCGGCCAGCACTTCTCTGCGATCGCTGCGGCCGGTCCGATCGCGGGGCCGATCATCGCGTGTCAGGCGTTCGGTTGGCTTCCGTGTCTGCTCTGGATCGGGATCGGCGTCGTGCTCATCGGCGCGGTGCACGATTTCATGGCGCTCACGGCGAGCGTTCGCCACGGTGCGCGCTCGATCGCCGACATCACGCGCGATCATCTCGGCGCGAAGGCCGGCATCGCGATGATGGCGTTCATCTGGCTCGCGCTCGTGTACGTGATCGTCGCGTTCGCGGACATCACCGCGTCGAGCTTCGTTACCGGCGGCGAGGAGCTCGCGGGCGCCGCGGTCACGTTTCATCCCGGCGGCGCGGTTGCGGCGGCGAGCATCTTCTATCTGCTGCTCGCCGTGATCATGGGCGTCGTGCAGCGGTACTTCAATCCGCCGCTGTGGCTCGTCACGATCATCTTCGTGCCCGCGACGTTCGGCGCGGTGTGGCTCGGCACGCTCGTCTCGACGCACTTCATCCTCGGCGAGATGTGGTGGGCGCTGCTGATCCTCGCGTACTGCTGCGTCGCCTCGATGGTGCCGGTGTGGGCGCTGCTGCAACCGCGCGGCTACCTCGGCGGATTCGTTTTGTATCTCGCGCTCGCGCTCGGCATCATCGGCGTCTTCTTCGGTGGCTACGACATCAAACAGGCCGCGTTCAAGACGTACAACTCGGGCGGCATGACCGGCATGCTGTTCCCGTTCCTCTTCGTGACCATCGCGTGCGGCGCGTGCTCCGGATTCCACGGACTCGTGTGCAGCGGCACCACGTCGAAGCAGATCGATCGCGAGCCGCATATGAAAGCCGTCGGCTACGGCGGCATGCTCGCGGAAGCGTTCGTCGCTCTCATCGCGATGGTCACCGTGATGATCGTCGCGCAGAAAGATCTCACCGGACTGAAGCCGGGCACGATCTACGGCAACGGCATCGGCCAGTTCATGACGCTGATCCTCGGCGAGAAGTACCGCCATTACGCGATCACGTTCGGCGCGATGGCGTTCTCGACGTTCGTGTTCGACACCGTCGACGTCTCGACGCGCCTCGGACGCTACATCGTGCAGGAGCTCTTCCGCTGGCAGACGCGCTTCGGCGCGTGGGTCGGCGCGATCGCGACCATCGCGATGCCGGTGTACTTCATCGCGTTCGCGCCACCGGGAAGCTGGGTGAAGTTCTGGACGCTGTTCGGTGCATCGAATCAGTTGCTCGCAGCGCTGACGCTGCTCGCGATCAGCGTGTGGCTGCATCAGCGGCGGCAGCACGTGATGTTCACGCTGATCCCGATGGCGTTCGTGCTCATCACGACGCTCTACGCGCTCGTGAGACTGACGATCGCGAATTTCGTCGCCGCGAAAACCGGCGGCGTCGAGCTCGTGAACGGAATCACCTCGGCCGCACTGATCGCGCTCGCGCTCTATCTCATCTCACGCGCGGTCGTAAGGGTGCGTGCGGAGCGGAGAGGCGCGCTTGCGACATCGTGATAAAGATAAAAAACCGGACAAGCTGAGAGCTTGTCCTACGTTGACGACAACGTAGGGCCGCCTCTCAGGCGGCCCAGCGCGATCACGGACAGCCCGGCGCCTTCCCCGGCCCGGTGAAGTGAGCGATCGCTTTTTGCGGCTGCGTGCCGAGCCACCAGTTCGCGACGACGTCGTAGAACGTGAGGCCGTCGACGCGCACGTTGTACGTGGCCTCGTTGTCCGTGAACGATTCGTGGTTCGTGCACTGCGGCACGAACTGCGCGGGCGTTGCGTGCGGCTCCTCGGGCACGGGCAGGTTGCGCATCTCCGCTTCGACCTTCGTGCCGTAATCCGCTGCGGTACCGTAGCCGGTCT
>DATKFO010000083.1:0-7629 GCA_035544355.1 Thermoanaerobaculia bacterium | reverse complement strand
CGGCGGCGATCGCAATCGCCGCACTGTCATACCGGGTGTCGAAAAGCGGCGATTGCGATCGCCGCAGTCCAAATCGTCCCTTCCCTGGACGGCGGACTTATAGTCCGCCGGTTTTTTTCGGCGGATGAGTGAAAGGCGGCGGACTATAAGTCCGCCGTCCCGAAGCGAAGATGGCTCAGCGAATCAAACACCAGGCAACCGCGTGACTCCGCAACCTCACGAACCGTAACACGCGACCCAAAGCGGCGGCATGGCCGCACGCACTCCAAATCGCCGGCGCGCATCGGACGCGCGCTAAACTCAGCGGATGAGAGACGTCATCGTGTATCCCGGCGAAGACGGCTATTGGATCGCCGAATGTCCAAGCCTTCCGGGATGCATCACTCAAGGACAAACGCGCGAAGAAGCGATCGTGAATGCGCGTGATGCGTTGCGCGAATACGTTGCCGCGCTCCAGGACGATCACTTGACCGTTCCTACGTGCTCACTCATCCCCCGTTCGCAGCGACGCATTCCAGTCCCCGTACTCATCGCGCGTCAGTTCCACCTGCCATGGCTGGCAACATACGGGACAATCCTGCACGTACGATTGGCGGCTCCAGCCGGTGTCTTCGACATCGAGCTCCGCGGGCTCGCCACAGTAAGGACAGATGACCGGGATGAATTCACGCACGATGCGCATCGTACTCCGCGTGATGCAGGTGGGCGCGATCGCCGTCGTGCTCGCGGCGACGACGCTCAATGTGTTCGAGCTCGATCGTTTTTTCGTTCCGAAGGAGCTCGTGCTGCATGCGACGGCGCTCATCGCCGGCATCCTCGCACTGCATCGCATCACGATCACGCGCGTCGACCGCTTGCTGATGGTCTACATGTTGACGATCGCGCTGTCCGCGGCGTTCGCGACGAATCGCTGGCTCGCATTGCGCGCGGTTGCGATCAGCGCGTCGGGCATCCTCCTCTTCTGGTCCGCGCGAGCCCTCCGGGACGCCGGCCTCGCACGCCCACTCCTCGGCACGCTCGCACTCGCAATCGTGATTGCGGCGTTGACGGCGCTCGCGCAGGCGTACGGAATCGATCTCGCGTTCTTCTCGGAGAATCGCGCGCCCGGCGGCACGTTCGGCAATCGCAATTTCGTCGCGCATATCGCAGCGTTCGGATTGCCGCTGCTGCTGCTCGCCGCGTTGCGCGCGCAGAAATTCTGGCTCGGCGCGATCGGCACGGCGCTCGTCACTGCGACGCTCGTGTTGACGCGCTCGCGCGCGGCGTGGCTCGCATTCGGCGTCGTGCTGTTCGTGATGCTCGTCGCGCTGCTCATCGCGCAACCGCTGCGTCGCGACGCGCGCATCTGGCGCCGACTCGCTGCGATCGCGTTGCTGTGCGGTTGCGGAGTTGCGGCGGCGCTCGTGACTCCGAACGCGCTGCGCTGGCGCAGCCGCAATCCGTACCTGGAAACGCTCGAGCGCGTCGCGGAGTATCGCGAGGGGAGCGGACGCGGACGGCTCGTGCAATACGAGCAGTCGCTGCGCATGGCGGCGCATCATCCGATCTTCGGTGTCGGTCCCGGAAACTGGGCGGTCGAATATCCGAAGCACGCAGTGCGCAACGATCCGTCGATGAGCGATTCCGATGCAGGGATGACGTTCAACCCGTGGCCGAGCAGCGACTGGATCGCGAGCGTCGCCGAACGCGGACTCTTCGCAACCGTGATGCTCGCACTCGCACTCATCGGCATCGCACTCGGCGCGTTTCGTCAACTCGTCGCTGCGCGTGATGCAGAGGAGAGCCTCGACGCGATGACGCTCATCGCAACGCTCATAGGCGTCGTCGTCGTCGGTATGTTCGATGCCGTGCTGCTTCTCGCCGCGCCAACGTTTCTCGTGTGGCCCGCACTCGGCGCGCTCTGGACTCCGCCGCAATCAACATCGCGACAGCCGCTGAAATACGCGTTCGTGATCCTCGCCGCGATCGGAACCGCGCGCAGCGCGGCGCAAATCATCGCAATGCAAACCTATGCGACGCACAGCGACCGCGCATCGCTCGAACGCGCATCGCGCATCGACCCGGGCAACTATCGCTTGCAGTTGCGCCTCGCGCGCATGGGCCCACGGAAGCTGCGATGCGAGCACGCGCGGGCCGCGCACGCGCTCTACCCGCACGCGAAGCCGGGCGTCAGCTGTTATTGAGCGAGAAGAGAATGATCACGATGGTCAGCACCGCCAGCACCGCAAACGTGATCTTCACCCACGACCACGGCGCCGTGCCGGTCGCCTTTCCCGTCACTCCGTTCACGAGATAGCGATACGGTTTCATTGCGTATTCGTACGCGGAGATCCAGATCGGGAGCAGCGCGTTTTTGTACGCGAGGGCGGAGAAGACGGTCTGCACTTGCAGGTTGCGTTGCGTGTCGCCGGGGACTTCGCGCGAGCACGCGCTGCGGATGTCCTCGCGCATGCGGCTCTTCGCCGACTCCAGCGCCTCGGGGAGATCGACCGCGTTTTCTTCGGCGAGGAATCCCGACAGGTACGACGGCTCGTATGGCATGAGCTCGGCAGTGGGGAACGGCTCGATTTGCTGCGTGAGATTCGCGTCGATGCCGCGCGATGCGGGGACGGGCACGTCGTCGAAGAACATCGACAGCGATCCGGACGCCGGCTCCCAGCGTACGCGCTGCTGGCGCTGGATCTGATTGTTGACGCGGACTTCGACGTAGTAGTAGTAGCCCGCTTCCGCGGTCCAGTGCGAGTTCGTCGCGGCGTCGAAGGTCCAGAAGGGGATGTACACGCCCTGGATGCTCGTCAGCCGCGATTTCGATTTGAGATCGCTCGGACGGAACCAGAGTTTGCTGAGCCACTGGCGAAATTGGTTGGCGGCGGTGTCGCGCGGGATGCGAAACGGCAGCAGTCCCTCGGGACGAACGACGTTCGCGTTCGGCGGCGCTTCGACGACGGCTGACGTTCCGCAGAACGCGCACGCGCTCGCGGAAATGTTCGGCTCGAGCGTGGTGTGCGCGCCGCAGCGCTTGCAGACCATGAGCTTTCGCTCTGCGCCCCATCCGAGGTCGCGCGGCTCGCGCAATGCGACGTCGACGGATTTCTCGCGGATCGAGTCCCCAGCGGGCGCGATGTCCTTCTCGAATCCGCAGTACGGACACTTCAGTGCGGATACACCGGGATCCCAGCGGATATCGGCACCACATCCTTCACACGGGAACTTGCGAACTTTTGTTTTGAGCGCTTCGGCCGTCATGAGTGCGAATGGTAGCCGTTCATTCGCCGTTCGTTCGCCCCTCGGCACTTTCCGACGCCCATATTGAGGGTTGTACAGAAAGGAGCCGTTCGATGAAGAGAGTCTTGTTGCTCATGGTCGTGATGCTGGTGCTCGTCGCGGGAAGCGCGTACGCGGGGGCCACGGGTGGGCCGAGCGATGGCAGCACTGAGCCCAACACGCGGCCGATCGTTCCACCGCGTCAGTAGCGCCTTCGGAAAGGAGCATTCGATGAAGAGAATCGTGAAGTTCGTGATCGTGATGATGTTGCTCGTCGCGGGGAGCGCGTATTCGGAGAACACGGGTGGGCCGAGTGATGGCGGTAGCGGCACTCGTACCGGACCAGTTTCTCCTCCGCGCGGGTAGATACAAGAACGGCGGGCTATCAGCCCGCCGTCCCATGCACTTTATTTCGGTGGTGGAGGTGGTGGCGGCGCGGCGCTCGATGACCCGCCAAGCTCGCTGTACGTGTCCAGCGCCGCCCATCCGCTCGCGCCCGGACGCCATGCTTGCGTCGACGACGCGACCTGGCCGTTCGCGATCATCGCGCGGAGCGCGTCATCGGTGTACGGGCCGTACGTCTTGCCGTCGATCGCCAGTGACCAACGCGGCGCGTTCGCTGCGCCGCCTCCCGGCGGTGGCGGCGGTGCGCTCGAGCCGGCGGGTGCGGGAGGCGCGTTGAACGCTTGTCCCATCATGTTGCCCATCGCGACGCCTGCGCCGAGGCCGACGCCGGCTCCGGCGAGGCCTCCGGGATTCGCGGCTGCGACTTTGATCGACTCGGCCGCCTGCATCTGCGCGTACTGGCCCATTTTGTCGCCCAACACACCCAGCTTCGTGCGCTGATCGATCGCAGCTTCCACTTCTTCCGGCAAGGAGATGTTTTCGATGAAGAACTTCTCGAGACCGATGCCGTAGCCGGCGAACTCCGGCGCGAGCGTTTTCTTCGCGACGGCGGAGATCTCGTCGTACTGCGACGCGAGATCGAGCGCGGCGACTTTCGACTCCGCGATCGCATCGGAGAGACGCGACAGAATCGTCGAGCGCAGCTGGCCGAGGATGTCGGCGGTCGTGGTGAGACCCTGCGTGCCGACGACCGTCTGGAAGAACACCTTCGGATCGGTGATCTTCATCGCGTACGTGCCGAACGCGCGCACGCGAATCATTCCGAACTCGGTATCGCGCATCATCACGGGATTCGACGTGCCCCACTTGAGGTCCGTGAACATCTTCGTGTTGAAGAAGTAGACCTCGGCCTTGAACGGCGAGTTGAAGCCGTACTTCCAGCCCTTCAGCGTCGTCAGGATCGGAACGTTCTGCGTCGACAGCTCGTAGCGTCCCGGCTTGAACAGATCGGCCGCTTCACCTTCATTGATGAAGAGCGCGACCTGGTTCTCGCGGACGGTGAGCTGCGCTCCCATCTTGATTTCCTGGTTGTAGACAGGGAAACGGTAGACGAGCGTGTCGTTCGTCTCGTCGAGCCACTCGATGATCTCGATGAACTGCGATCCGAGCTGATTCTTCAGGTTGTCGAAAAAGCCCATGAGTCGTTGCCTCCAGTTTCAAGTGGGCAGTAGACAGTGCGCAGTGGGCAGAGGAAACGAATCTTCTGCCTACTGCCCACTGCCGACTGCCCGCTCCGAGTATATACGTGGAATTTGGCCGACCGTTTTCCGTTCAGGGTTCTCCGTGAAACGACAAGTACTTAGCGTCCTCTTTCTCACCGTTTTTGCCCTCCCGCTTGCCGCAGCCGAGGGGATGTGGATGCCGCAGCAGGTTCCGCAGCTCGGCGCCGAGCTCCAGCAGCTCGGGCTCAAGCTCGATCCCGCGCAACTCGCGGATCTGACAGGCGATCCCCTTGGCGCGGTCGTGCAGATCCCCGGATGCACGGCGTCGTTCGTTTCGGCGGACGGCCTGATCGTCACGAATCATCACTGCGCGTTCGGCTCGCTCCAGCACAACTCGACGCCGCAGCGCGATCTGATCGAGAACGGATTCCTCGCGCACACGCGCGCGGAAGAATTGCCGGCGGCGCCGGGCACGAAGGTGTGGGTCACGACGAAGATTGAAGACGTGACTGCGCGCGTTGCGAGCAACGTGAACGCGAAGCTCACCGACGCTGCGCGTTCGAAGCAGCTCGACCTCCGGCAGAAAGAGCTCATCGCGGAATGCGAGAAGCCGGGCGGTGTGCGCTGCCGCGTGGCGTCGTTCTTCGAAGGCTCGCAGTATTTGCGCTTCACACAGGCCGAGATCAACGACGTGCGCCTCGTGTATGCGCCGGCGCGCGCGATCGGTGAGTTCGGCGGCGAAGTCGATAACTTCGAGTGGCCGCGCCACACCGGCGACTTCTCGTTCTATCGCGCGTACCTCGACGGTCAGCCGTATCACCCGAAGCATTGGCTGAAGGTTTCTTCCGAGGGTGTGAATGCGGGCGATCTGGTGATCGTGGCGGGTTATCCCGGCCGAACGTTCCGCTACAAAACGGCGGACGAGGTTCGCAACTACAAGGAGTTCGTGTACCCGACGAACATCCGCTACTTCACGGACGTCATGGCGATGCTCGAGGCAGCGGGGAAGAACAACAAAGACGTCTCGATCCGCAACGCCTCGCGCATCAAGAGCCTCGCGAACTCGCTGAAGAACTACACCAGCGTCAACGAAGGATTCACGAAGGACCACATCCTCGAAGCGCGGATCGCGCGCGAGGAGGCGATGCGCAAGGCGATCGCGGGTGATGCGTCGCTCGCGAAGTATGCGAAGACGCTCGATGACATCGCGCGCATCAACACCGACGTGTTTGCAACCCGCGAGCGCGATCTCATCCTCAACTGGCTCCTCGGCGCAGGCACAGGCGCACGCTCATCGCCGATGCTCACCGCGGCGTATTCGGTCGTGCGTGTTGCGGCGGAGCGTCCGCGCAAAGACATCGATCGCCTCGCCGGATATCAGGAGCGCGACTGGTCGCGCATCAAGCAGGCGTCCGATCGCGCGCAGCGCATCATCGACGCGGGCAGCGATCGCGCTGCGGTGCGCTACTTCCTTGCCGAAGCCGCGAAGCTTCCCGCAGCGCAGCGCATCAAGGCGATCGATGACGCAGTTGCAGCCGCGGGCGGCGTCGATCCGTTCCTCGACAAGCTTTACGGCGGCACGAAGATCGGCGATCAGGCCGAGCGCACGAAGATGCTCGACGAAACCTCCGCGCAGCTCGCGGCGCGCAACGACGCGATGATCAACTTTGTCACGACGCTGCTGCCGCTGATCGACGCGAATCAGGAGCACGAGCTCGCGACCGATGGCGCGATGGCGCGCGTGCGTCCCGGATATTTCGAGCTGCTGCGCAACGTCGCAGGCGGCAATCTCTATCCCGATGCGAATTCGTCGCTGCGCCTGACGTTCGGACGCCTCGAAGGCTACTCGCCGCGAGACGCGACGTCGTACACGCCGCAGACGACGCTGCGCGGCGTCGTGCAAAAAGAAAAGGGCCAAGAGCCGTTCGCGAATCCGAAGAAGCTTCTCGAGTCCGCGGCCGACGCGAACGAAACGAAGCCGTACGTCGACGCCGAGCTCGGCGACGTGCCGGTGAATTTCCTCTCGTCGTGCGACACGACGGGCGGCAACTCCGGCTCACCGACATTGAACGCAAAAGGTGAGCTCGTCGGCCTGCTGTTCGACGGCAACTACGAGTCGATCGACGCCGACTTCCTGTTCAACCCCGCGATGACACGCTCGATCCATGTCGACATCGTGTACGCACTCTGGGTGATGGATGCGGTCGACGGCGCGCATGAGCTGATGCGGGAGTTGGGCGTGAGAAAATAACCCCGGTGCGTGAGCCCGGGGCCACTCGGAACACTGTTGCCAGGCTTGAAAGCCCGCTGGCCTCATCAGCGGGCGACACTTTTCGGGCGCCAACTCGTGTCGCCCGCCGATGAACCCGGCGGGCTTTGCAATCCTGGCAACACTGTGATCGCATTCCCCGGGCTCACGCCCGGGGCTATATTTGACGACGAAGGAGCACGCACCATGTCTGGCCACAGCAAATGGAGCACCATCAAGCACAAGAAAGGTGCGGCCGATGCGAAGCGCGGAAAGCTCTTCACCCGCATCATCAAGGAAATGACCGTCGCCGCGCGCATGGGCGGCGGTGACGTCGACGGCAATCCGCGTCTTCGCGCGGCGGTCGCCGAGGCGAAGGCGAACAACATGCCGAAGGACAACATCGAGCGCGCGATCAAGCGCGGCACCGGTGAGCTGGAAGGCGTGAACTACGAAGAGCTGACGTACGAAGGCTACGGTCCCGGCGGCGTGGCCGTCATGGTCGAGACGATGACGGACAACACGAATCGCACCACGCCCGAGATCCGT
>DATKFO010000082.1:0-3008 GCA_035544355.1 Thermoanaerobaculia bacterium | reverse complement strand
CGCTTTGTGATCCGGATCAGAAAGCGGTGGCTTCGTCGCCACCGCACTCCTAGACTTCCGAGCCACAACACCACCCCCGCCGCTGCGAACCACCACCACCCGCGCGCGATGCGCCTGCGGAATCGCACGTGGTGCTCGCCCGCGGGCACGACGATGCCTGCGAACATCGTGTTGATCTCGACGATCGGGACGCGGCGGCCGTCGATGCGCACGCGGAGCTCCGGCGTCAATTTCTCCGAGCTCGCGAGCAGGAACGGCGCGTTCGCATGCGTGTCGAGGTGCTGCTCCGCGGGCTCGTAACTCGTGAGCGTGACGCGTGCATCGGACTCCCCGACTTGCGGCAACGCGTGTCCATCGGTGAGCACCGCTTCGTTCGCGAGATCGAGGTCGCGCGTTGCGAGAAACTCCGCATCGCTCATCGTTCGCACGCGCGACACAGGATGAAATCGCGGCACCTCGGCGAGGTTGCGGAACAAACGTCCGTCGGGCAGCTCGCGCTCGAAGACGACCGGCGTTTTCACGCGACCGAATTCGTGGATCGTGCCGCGGATGCGATGCGAGCGAATCGTGAGCGTGACGGTGTCGCCAACGCGCGCGTACGGATGCACCGGGACGTAGACGTGTCCGAGGGCGCGGACGTCGTCGAGCGTGAACGCGCGCGACCACTTCACTTTGCCTCCGTTCGCAAGCGTGACCAGCAATCGAGGCACGCCGCCGTTCGCTTCCGCGACTTCGATCGGAAGGTCGATCGCCCAGAACGGATCGGCGTCGATTTTCACGTCGCGTTGCACCCGCGTGTGCGATGTGAATTCGAAAGGCACCGCACCCGCGATCGGCTCCGTCGCGGCGAACGTTTTCCATTTCACGATGTCGATCGCGCGATGTTCGATGAACCAGCGGATGTTGAGCATGCCGACGATCGGATCGTCGAAGCGGAACTCGAGACTGTTGAATCCGAGGACTGTGCCTTTGCCGGTCCACGCTCCGGGGTCGATGCGTTGCATCAACTTGCGATACGCATCCTCGGACATGAAATGGCTGCGCACGTCTTCGATGTGGAACATCTGCGACGTGTTCGGCCACATGTAGTTGAAGAACGGCGCGACGCGGAACGGCGGCGTGTCGCGCTGCAGAAAATCGATCATCGGCGTCGTCGGAATCTCCGCGTCGCGACGTGCGAGATACGGCTGGAAGCGCTCCGCGAACAGCGCGAGATCGAACGCGGCGAGCAGCGCGACGATCGTGATGATCGAGCGCTTCACGAGGCGATCGCGCCGCAACTTCGCGAAGATCGCGGCGGCGCCGGCGGCGGAGAGATAGCCGATCGGCAGCGGCAGCAGCGACGCCGTGCGCGTCAGCATCGAGTACTTGAAGCCCGGAAGTTTTCCGACGATCGGACCGAGGCCCGGCAACCCGAACATGCATGCGAGCACGAACGCCGCGGTGGCAAACCAGAACCACGACTTGCGCCGATAGAAAAACGCCGCGAGCGTGAGCGGAATCGCGACAAGGCCGACGTAGATCGTCGCTTCGACGAAATTGTTCGCGACGCCGAATGCCGCGTCGCCGATCCAGTTTCCCCTCGCCGGATTGCCGAGACGCTCGGGCAACACGAAGCTGAGGAAATGCTGCGCGGGAAACGAAAGCGTCGAGAGATTTCGGCGGATGTAGAGATAGCCGCTGCGCGGAATCCACTGCACGAGCGGCACGAGCGACGGCGCCGCGATGATCGCACCGAGGATGACAGCGATCGCGGCCGGAAAAAGCCGGGCACGGGAGCGGGCGCGGGCACGGGCACGGAACGCGAGAAAGAGCGCGTACGCCGCCGCGAGATAAACCCCGTACGCCATCGACGACGGAAATCCCGCGAGCGCGTACGCGAGCACGATCAGCGTCATCACCCACACCGGCGTGCGCTTGCCGTCGAACGTGCGCCGCACGATCCACAACAGTGCGGGATAGAGCGCCGTCGCGTTCGTCATCTGCCATAGCCAGCGCACGGCGAAGATGCCGGAGCCCGCGATGATGATCGCGCCGATCGCGGCGCCGTAGCGGCCGAGGCGTTCTTCGCGCAGCCAGAGATAGGCGAAGAGAAATGCGACGTTGAGCTTGAGAAAAATGATTGCCGTGTAGACCCACGCCAACGGCAGCGTGACCGACGGAATCAGGATGAACGGCGAGAGCACCGCGGACGATGACGATCCGAATCCCGGCTCGCCCGACGCGATCCACGGATTCCAGTGGAACGCCTGCGGCTCTTCCTGCACGAGCGCCATCAGCGTGTAGTACGACGCGGGCGGATCGAGCAGCAGCGGATTACGCGCGACGACCGCGCTCTTGCGCATCGACGCCCATGGGTCGTAGCGCTGGATGAGATCGTTCGGCGAGATCACGACGCCGGTGAACATCACCGGCGCGAAGAGGATGATGTTGTAGACCGCGAGCGCGATCAGCGCGGTGTAGTGCTTCCGCGCGAACGGAAATGCGAAACGATTTCGAGCGCCGCGATGATCAGCCAAACCAACACTCCCACACCGGCGATCGACCACCAGCCCGGCGCAAGGCGGCGCGAGAACACGACCTCGTGCCTGCCCGCAGGGATTACGGCTCCTGCAAACAAAGCGTTGATCTCGATCGCGCGCAGCGGCTTGCCATCGACGGTGATGCGAAGCTCCGGCGTGAGCTTCTCCGACGAAGCGAGAAAGAACGCCGCGCTCGCTTCCGTGACGATGCGCTGCTGCGCGGGCGCGTAGTGCGTGAGCGTGACGCGCGCATCGCTCGCATGAACCTCGGGCGGCATCACCGGATCGTCGGTGATGACCGCCTCGGAAGCGAGATCGATGCCTTTCGCCGCGAGAAATTCATCATCGTTGAGTTTTCGTAACACGGAAACCGCGCGGAAGCGCGGCAGCTCCGACAAATTGCGGAACAGCCGCCCGTCCGGCAGCTCGCGATCGAAGATCACCGGCGTCATCACGCGCCCGTAGAACAACGCGGTCTCGCCGTTC
>DATKFO010000081.1:0-3497 GCA_035544355.1 Thermoanaerobaculia bacterium | reverse complement strand
CGACAACCAAGAGCGCAACCGACCCTCGGAAAATGAACGACGACATCGGTGCGGCATCGCTCGAGCGCCAAGGCGCTCTCCCGATGCCGACTTGACAGATGATGGCCTTCTCATGGAAGTGCGGTGGCAAAGCCACCGCTTTGTGATCCGGATACGAAAGCGGCGGCTCTGCCGCCGCACTCCTAGACATTCGCCGTGCAAGCACGACAGCGACGCGCGCCCGCGGGAATGATCTCCAGACACTCGGCGCACGACTTCGTCGGAGCCGCCGGCGCTGGCTTCACGAGCTTCCTCACGATCAGGAACAACACGAGCGAGACGATGAGGAAGTCGACGACCGCGCCGATGAAGTGGCCGTAGAGAATCGGGCTGCCAAAAAAATCGATCTTCGCCTGACGCCAGCCGCCCGCGGGCAGGAACAGCCCGAGGATCGGCATCAGGATGTCGTCGGAGAGCGAGGAAACGATCTTGCCCACCGCCGCGCCGATGATGACGCCGACCGCCAGCGCGAGCGCGTTCGTCTTCGTAAGAAAGCCGCTAAATTCACTAATCATCGACAAAGGGTAGCGCATCGGACGGTCAACGATGGTTGTTTAGGAGTGCGGCGACGTCGAGTCGCCGCTTTCTGATCCGGATCACAAAGCGGTGGCTTTGCCACCGCACTCCTAAACTTCATAGCTCGCGCTTGATCTCTTCGACCGACGCGCGCCAGCGCTCGAGGAGGATCTCGCCGCGCCCGATCTGCTCCTCTGCATCTTCGGCGAGCTCGGAGATTCGCGGATAGCCGTAGGTTGTGCCGAGGCCTGCGAGACCGTGGACGTGGCGGGCGAAGACTCGCAGCGCGCTCGCATCGCGCGCGTTCGTCTCGAGCGCGTCGAGGCAGCGCGACATCTCGTCGATGCGCGTGCGCGTCGATTCGCGAAAGAGTCCGCGCAGCTCTTCGAATGCGTCCGCGAGGCTCATTGCTGCAGCACCGCCTTCACGTCGCTCGCCAGCGTCATCGGATTGAACGGCTTGAGCACGACGCCCTTCGCGCCGAGCGCTTCGAGCTTGCGCACTTCGCCGCGCATCGCCTTCGCCGTCAGAAAAATCACCGGAATCGCAGTGGTTTTCGGATTCTCGTGCAGCGCGCGGAACGTCGATGCGCCGTCCATCTCCGGCATCATCATGTCGAGCAGGATGACGTCGGGCGCGTGCTCCTCCGCCATGCGAATGCCTTCCACGCCGCCGTTCGCTTCGATCACGTTCATGCCGCCGACGCGGCCGAGGCTCAGCGTGGCGATGCGGCGGACATCGGGCTCGTCGTCGATGATCAGCACTCTCATGCTGCCGCTCCCGGCACGCGGAACCAGAACGTCGAGCCGCATCCCTCTTCGCTGTCGACACCGATCGTGCCGCCGTGCTGCTCGATGATGCCTTTGCAGATCGCGAGGCCGAGGCCTGTTCCGCCTTTGCGCCGCGCGTCACTTGCGTCGATTTGCTGGAAACGCTCGAACAACTTCGCGCGCCCCGCGGTCGAGATGCCCGGACCGCGATCGGCGACGCGCACTTCGACGAACGTGCCTGACGTCGCGGCGCTCACGGTCACGATTCCATCGAGCGGCGAAAACTTGATCGCGTTCGAAAGCAGGTTGATGACGACCTGCACGAGGCGCTCTTCATCCGCGAGCGCGACGCCGTCGATCGCAGCGACGTCGAGCGACACGCTCTCCTGACACGCGAACGCCGCAACGCTTTCGACGGAGCGCTCGATGACGCGTGCGATCGGAGTCGCGAGCAGCTCGAGCTCCGCGCGCGCGTGCTCGAGTTTTTCGAAGTCGAGGATGTGATCGACGAGCGCGATCAAGCGCACGGCGTTGCGCTCCGCGATCTCCACCAGCTCGCCGCCATCGGTGCTCAGCTCGCCCATCACGCCCGACGAAAGCAATCCGAGTGCGCCGCGGATCGACGTGAGCGGCGTGCGCAGCTCGTGACTCACCGTCGAAACGAAATCGTCTTTCATCCGTTCGACGGCGAAGCGCGCCGAGACGTCGACGACGTGCGCGGCGACGTGCTTCTCGCTGCCGGAGCCGAACTCGAACAGCGAGACTTCGCACGGAAACACTTCGCCATTCTTGCGGCGCGCTTCCGATTGCGTGACGCGTCCAAGCGCGCCGCGATCGAGGTTCGGCAGCACCATCGCCGCGTGACGCCGCGTCAGCTCGCCCGACTCGTAGCCGAACATCGCGTCAGCCGCGGGATTCGTCGAGCGGATCACGCCGTCGTCGTCGAACGTGATCAGGCCGTTGACGGAGTTGTCGATGATCGAGCGCGTGCGCTGCTCGCTCTCGCGCAGCGCTTCTTCCGCGACTTTCGCGCCGGTGATGTCGCGCGCGGCGGCGTAGATCTTTCCTTCATCGACGACCGGCGCCGC
The DNA here is from genome assembly GCA_035544355.1 of Thermoanaerobaculia bacterium. GTDB lineage: Bacteria > Acidobacteriota > Thermoanaerobaculia > Gp7-AA8 > Gp7-AA8 > DATKFO01. The sequence goes on along the minus strand of DATKFO010000081.1, from coordinate 1,084 downwards.
GGTCCACGCGATCCAGCGAGTCGATCCGTCCTTGCAGACGTAGCGATTCTCGAAATGCACGGTGAATCGTCCGCGCCGCAGCGACGAGAGCTCGCGCAGCGTCGCCTCGCGATCGTCGGGGTGCACGAAGTCGAGGAACGGACGCTCGAGCATTTCCTCGCGCGCGTAGCCGAACAGCGATTCGAACGCGGGATTGATGCGCTTGAAGTAGCCGTCGATGCTGGCGACGCAGAGCAGCTCGAGCGAGAGGCTGAAGAATTGCTGCAGATCGGCTTCGGCTTTGCGCCGCTCGCTGATGTCGGTGTGCGTCGAGATCATCCGCAGCGGAAGGCCGCGGCTGTCGCGCGTAACGACGCGGCCGCGATCGAGCACCCAGAGCCACTGCCCGTTCGCGCAAAGCAGGCGATGCTCGTTTTCGTACTGCGCGGTCGCGCCTTCGAGATGCTCGCGAAGGTCGTGCATCACGCGCGGCAGATCGTCGGGATGCACGAGCACTTCCCAACTGCTCACCTGCGGCGGCATCTCGCGATGCGTGTAGCCGAGCATCGCCAGGAGGCCGTCGCTGAAGATCATCTCGCCCGTCTCGATGTTCCAGTCGCGGAAGCCGTCGTTCGTCGCTTCGAGCACGAGGCGCATGCGCTCCTGCGTCTGATGGCGCTCGGTGATGTCGTCGACCGTGCCGACCCATCCGACCAGCTCGCCGTCGGGCGAATGCACGCGCGCCGCGCGAGCATGCGCGATACGGATCTCGCCGTTCGGACGCACGACGCGATAGACCATGTCGAACTCGCGATGCGCGTCGTTGACCGCGGCGATCCAGCGAGCGAAGGTCTCGACGCGATCGTCGGGATGAATCGAGCGCACCCAGCCCTCGCCGAGGCATTCGTCGAACGAACGGCCGGTGAGCTGCTGCCACCGCTCGTTCACGTACGAACAAAACCCATCGACGTCCGTACGAAAAATCGCGACCGGCGAAGAGTCGCTGAGCGTGCGGAACCAGGACTCCGTCTCGAGAGCGGGGGGTGCGGGAGGCACGGGTGAAGTTTGCGTCGAAAAGGTTACGTGCAGATTAAAAGGGTTACCG
>DATKFO010000080.1:0-3428 GCA_035544355.1 Thermoanaerobaculia bacterium | reverse complement strand
CATCTCTCGTTCGCGACGCCTTATTCGATGCGCGCCACGCTGACGACGAACGAGCTGCTCGCGGTGAAAGCGAACGGCGAGAAGCCGTGTCTCGACGAGCGGTCGGCGCTCATCACCGATGCCGCATCAGGAACGCGTCGGGTCGGCGGCGACGTGACCGCGCCGACGGTCATCCGCCGCGTGAATCCGGTGTTCGCGGAGAGCGCGCGTGCGGCGATGGGCAAAGGCAACAACGTGGTCGTGATCGCGGAGGCGATCATCTCGACGGAAGGTTGTGTGCGGAACATCCGCCTCATCTCCCAGGCGCCGCATCCCGAGATCAATGCAGCCGCGGTGCTCGCGCTTTCGAAATGGAAATTCACTCCCGGGAAGTTGAACGGGATTCCTGTCGATGTCATCTTCTACCTCAACGTCAATTTCAAGATCCCCTGAGATTCCGCTGCGGAACCTGGGCGGGGGACCGGCGATGGAATCGTTGCCGGACGACGACGGACTGCTGTTCGCGTCGATCGCACTCGATGAGGACGACGCGCTCGAGCACGTCGTGCGACGCGCGTACGCCGCCGCGATCGCGCACGCGCGCAACGAAGAACATCCGCACCTTCTGCGCGTTTGGAACTACGTCCGCGACATCAACGGCATGGAGCACGGACTCGAGCGCTATCAGCGATTCTGCGTCGCGCGCCACGAGGCCTTCGCCGCCGCAAACTATCCCGATTTTCCCGCGGCGAGCGCAGTCGGAACGCAATCGAACCGCTTCGTCATGTATTTCGTCGCCGCACGCGAGCCGGGCACGCACCTCGAGAATCCGCGACAGGTGAGCGCGTATCGCTATCCGCCGCAATACGGCCCGAAAAGCCCGTCGTTCGCGCGCGCTACCGCGTGGCGCGATCGCGTGTTCATCTCCGGCACCTCGAGCGTCGTCGGCTACGAGACCCTGCACGCAGGCGACGTCATCGCACAACTCGAAGAAACCCTGCGCAATCTCGACGTCCTCGCAGGCCTCGGCAATCTGACGACTGCAAAAACCTATCTGCGCCGCGCGGAGGATTACGCGCTCGTTGCGCCGCGCCTCGCGGTTGCGTTGCCGCAGGCAACGCAGCTTTTCCTCGAAGCGGACATCTGCCGCCCGGATTTGTTGATCGAGATCGAAGGTTTAGGAGTGCGGCGACGCTAGTCGCCGCTTTGGGTAACGCGTTCGGGTTGCGAGGTTGCGAAGTCACGCAACTGCGCGGCGAACCTGGACGGCGGACTTATAGTCCGCCGCCTCGCGCAAAAATCGGCGGACTATAAGTCCGCCGTCCCGTAGTTTTGAGACGGTCTCCGCTAGTCGCCGCTCTCTGATCCGGATCACAAAGCGGTGGCTTTGCCACCGCACTCCTACACCGCCACCGGCCGCGCGTATCCCTCGTGCTCCTCGGTGTAGCCGCCGTGGTAGTCGACGCTTTCCGGGCGCTTGATCTGCGAGTGCGACACGACGCGGTCGCGGCGCAGTCCGCGAAAGTCTTCGAGGCGCGTCCAGCCGCGGTGCGCGTTCTTTTCGAGGAACTCGGTCATGCCGCGCAGCAGGGTCTTGATCACGTTCGGGCCGATCGCGCTGTCGAGCATTGCCGCGGTACACACCTGCGCGGTGCCGCATCCGAGGAGGAAGTAGCTGAGCGCGTGCTCGAACGTGGAGATGCCTCCGATGCCGGAGAACGCCTTGTCCGGGAACGCCTTGGTCATCTGCGCCATCTTCGCGAGCGACAGCGGAAGAATCGCCGGTCCGCCGAGGCCGCCCGAGGAGACGTAGCCTTCGACGTTCATCTCGAAGTCGAGCGTCTCCGGATCGATGACGGGAAGTGACGGGAACGTGTTCGAGGACACGACTGCATCGGCGCCGCCGCGGAAACACGCTTCCGCTTCTTCGACGATGTTCGACGTCGCCGGCGTCAGCTTCACCCACACCGGAATGCGCGAGACTTCTTTGACTGCCTGCGTGACGACCGAGCAAAGCACTTTGTCCTTGCCGACGTTCGAGCCCATGTCGACGCGGTCCATGTGCGGACACGAAAAATTCAGCTCGAGTCCGTCGACGCCTTCGTCCTGCATCGCCTTCGTGAGCGTCTGCCAGTTGTGCAGCTCCTTGTCGTTGCCGGAGCCGGCCATGATCGAGGCGACGAGCACCTTCCTCGGATGCGCCTTCTTGATGCGCGCGAGCTTGCCGATCCACCAGTCGAGCGGCTTGTCGGAGATCAGCTCCCAGTTCCACGACGCGAGCAGCGTCGAGCTCGGGCGCTTGGCCATCGAGATGCGCGTGCCCTGATCGTCGGTGCGGAAGAACTTCGTCTTCGGACCCTTCACGTTCATCACGGGATGCAGGCCGATCGTCTTCGTGACGACGCCGCCCCAGCCCGCATCGAACGCGCGCATGATGTTGGCGTCGGACTCGGTCGGCGGCGCCGACGCGAGCATGAAGGGATTCTCGAAGTGAATGCCTGTGAAGTCTGTCGACAGGTCGGCCATGGTTTTTCCTTTCGCTTGAGGGAGCGAAGATTATAGGCCCATGCGGTGGCGCTATCGCTCCGTCTCCGTCGCGCGAAGGCTGTCGCCCGCGATGTCGGTCAGCGTCCGCAAATGCGCGCTGATCATGTCCTGCACGCGAAGCCACGCCGCGGTCTCTTCCTCCAGATGCAGCGCGTTGCGCACCGCGACGCGTGAAGCGGGACCGAGCGCGTGCTCGCGAAGCAGCGTTCGCAGCCGTCCGAAATCGGCGGTGACGGGACTGCGCCGCGCTTCTTCGAGCTCCGCCTTGACCTTGATCACGCCCTGCATCACATAGAAGTCGGGGCCGAGCGATTTTGCGGTGTCGACTTCCTCGAACGCTTTCTGGATTGCATTCGACGGCTGCATCGCGTCGGCCATCGCGGCATCCGCGGCGCGCAGGTGCATCAGGATGGCGATGTCGCGGGCCGCGACGCGCCGGAACTCCGCAAGGTCTTCCGACGCCTCCTTCACCGCCCCCTCGGCCGCCACCGTCTGCGGCGTGCCGCGCTGCTGCGCCTCCACGCGCGGGCGATTCGGCGGACGCGTTTGTGCATACACATTCGCGGCGAAAAGACAGACGATGAGCGCGACGGTGTGGGATCGCATTTGTCGATTGTGACGCAGGAATGCGCGGAGCGGTTCCGGAGGATACATGCCGAAGTTCAGCTGGAAGGGCCGCGGACCCAACGGCCAGATCGTGAGCGGAGAGACCGACGCGGCGTCGAAGGAAGCGGTCGTCGAGAAACTCCGCGACCTGCGGATCATGGTCATGGAAGTCGTCGAGAAGAGCGGCGACGCTTACGACTCCGATCGACTCCTTCCGCAGGAGCCGGTCATGGCCCCGACGCAAGACAAACGGGCGCAAGACAACCGGCCGCGCCCATTTCGCGGACTCCTCGTCG
>DATKFO010000079.1:0-2155 GCA_035544355.1 Thermoanaerobaculia bacterium | reverse complement strand
GTGCGGCGGCAGAGCCGCCGCTTTTCTATCTTGGATCGAAGAGCGGGGGCTTTGCCACCGCACTCCTAAACTTCAGCGCGGAATTGATCGAGCGCCGTCTTCTTCAAATAGATCGTCTTGCCTTCCGACAACAGAAGGTTCTGGCGCATGAGATCGTGGATCAACCGCGAGACGGTCTCGCGCGACGTGCCGATCATGTTCGCGATCGCCTGATGCGTCGGACGCTGCACCGCGACGTAGCCGTTGTCGAGCACCTTCCCCGATTCTTTCGCGAGATCGAGGAAGAAGCGCGCGAGGCGGCCGTACACGTCCATCGTCGCGAGCGACTCGATGCGGTTCGATGCGTTGCGCAAACGCCGCGAGATTTCCGCGAGCACTTTCTTCGTGATCGGGAAGTTCTCGCTGAGGATCTGCAGAAAATCGCTGCGCCAGATCGTCACGAGATCGAGCGGTTCGGTCGCAACAACCGTTGCCGATCGCGGCTCGTCATCGAGCAGCGCCATCTCGCCGAAGAAGTCACCGGGCCCGAGGAGAGAGAGGATGATTTCCTTCCCCTCGGGAGAGATCATCGTCACCTTCACCTGACCCTCACGGATCAGACAAAAGATGTCGCCGCTCTCGTCGGCGTGAAAGATCACGTCGTCTTTCGCATAGCGGCGCGACTTCGCAACCGCGGCGATCGAAGAGAGCTCTCGCTCGTCGAGGTCAGCGAACAGCGGAAATTTTCGGAAGAGCGCCGTTTGCATCAAGGCGTATTGATTCTAGCAGTTGTCGCGCTTCCGGTGTTCGTTGTACGTTGTTCTCTCCGACTGTGGCAATCAAGAGAATCATCCCCGTTTCGTCCGGCAAGGGTGGCGTCGGCAAGACGACGTTCGCGATCAATTTCGCCTTGTCGCTTTCCCGGCACGGGCGCACGGTGCTCATCGATCTCGACACCGGCACCTCCGCGATTCGCAATGCGATCGACGTTCCGATCACGAAAGACCTCTACCACTTCTTCCGCAAAAACGATCCGCTCAACGATTGCATCACAGGCCTCGACGACAAGCTCGATCCGCAACATCGCTATCGCAATTTCGGATTCGTCGCCGGCCCGCTGCATCTCATCGACGAGATCACGAACTTCGGCGCATCGCACAAAGCGCGGCTGATCTCCGCGATCAATTCGCTCGACACCGACTACGTCGTGCTCGACATGCGCGCCGGACTCGATTCGAACGTGATCGACTTCCTGCCGTTCTCGAACTCCGGGATCCTCATCTTCACGCCGCACCTTCCGAGCGCGACGCTCGCGGCGTCCGACATCGTGAAAGCGATTCTGTTTCGGAAGATGCGCCTCATCTTCAGCAAGGAGTCGCCGTTCTTCGAGACCGTCGGCAGCGGCCTGAATTACTTCAAACTGATCAACGATCTGATCGATCGCGTCGAAGACGTGTACGACTCGTCGGTGCAAAACCTCGACGCGTTCGCTCTCGATCTCGCGCAAAACCTCGGCGATCACCCAATCACGCGCACCGTGCAGCAGACGCTCGACGAGTTCCGCGTGCACTACGTGCTCAATCTTTTCAACGGCGTCGAGGATTCGTTCAACACCGCGGTGAAGCCGTTCATCGACAATCTGACGAGCAACGTTTCCTCACACTGCGGCGTCTCGAACCTCGGATGGATCACGCGCAGCGACGCCATTCACCAGGCGAACTGCAATCGCATTCCTGCGCTGCTGCTGCGACGCGAAGAAAAAAAAGAGAAGAAGCAGGATCGCTTCGTGCGCGAGCTCGAAGACCTGCGCGTCATGGCCATCGGACTCGAGCCGCCGAAGCGCCGCGCGAAACCGATTCACGAGCGCACGCCGGTCGAAGACTCCTCCGATCACCTCACGCGCCAGCTCGACGTCCTCAAGACGATGTTCGAGCAGAAAAAGAACGACGACTTCTACGCGAACTTCGACTACGTCAGCCAGCGCTCGATGTTCACGATGAAAAATCGCCGCGCCAGCGAATTCGGCGACACGCGCGTCTACACCCCGCACGAAATGCTCTCCACACTCTTCGCGAAGTCGAACATCCCGACGACGGTGGACTGGGGGGAGTTGGATGAGTGAGGCGTTGACCGGTGACCAGTGCCCGGTGACCGAGGAGGTGCATCGCGAGAGGCA
>DATKFO010000078.1:0-10028 GCA_035544355.1 Thermoanaerobaculia bacterium | reverse complement strand
CGCAGCTTCGCTTCGTCGCCGCGGACGGCATCCGGCACGCTCGCGATATCGGCGACGAGCGTGATGTTCTTTGCTTCCGCGCGAAGGCGAAACATTTCTTCCACGGAATCGAGCATGCGCCGCAGATCGAAATCGGAGGCGTCGGCGGTGATGCGTCCGGCTTCGATCTTCGCCATCGAGAGGACGTCGTTGATGAGGGTGAGCAGGTGCTCGCCGCTGCGCGCGATCATGTCGAGCGAGTGGCGATCGTCGGCGTCACGCGCGCGGCCGCGTTGCATCAGTTGCGTGACGCCGAGGATCGTGTTCAGCGGTGTGCGGATCTCGTGGCTCATGTTCGCGAGGAACCGCGACTTCGCCTCGGTGGCCTGTTGCGCCTGCGAATAGATCCGTGCGTTCTCGATCGCAATCGCTGCCTGCCGCCCGAACGCACGCGCCGCGGCAAGATCGCGATCGGTGTAGCGATCGGGATCGTGAGAGTCGACCGTGAGAGCGCCGATGAGATGGTCATGCATCACGAGCGGAACTCCGATGATGGCGCGGATCGATCGGAGCGATTCAGGCAACCACGTTGGATTGCGATAAATGAAAGGCTCGGTGCTCCTGGTCAGGCGGCGGTTGAACTCGTGATCGTTTGACCACGTGCGGCCCATTTCCGAATCGGGGAAGCCGCGGATGGCGATGATGCGCATCACATCGCCTTCGAGCAGCTGGACGCTCGCGCTCTCGTAGACCAGCACGCGGCCGAGCTGATCGAGAATCGCGGGTAGCACGACGTCGAGGTCGAGACTCTCGTTGAGGACTTGCGCGACGGCCTGCAGCTGCTCCGCGAGCTCGCGCGATCGCCGTTCCTCGGCATGCAGGCGCACGCGCTCGATCGCTCCGGCGATCTGTCCCGCGATCGTGATCGAGAGATGCGCTTGCGCGACCGTGAACGGATTCTTCGCGTCGAGCGCGATCGTGCCGATGACGCTGCCGCGCGAGATCAGCGGGATCGTGCGATTTGCAACGACGTCGCGGTCCATGCTGATCGTGCATTGCGAGGCGGCGAACAATGTTGCGATCTGCGGCGCGACTGCCGCGAACAGTTGGTCGAGATTTTCGATGGCGTTGATCGTCTGCGTGATGCGGTTGAGCGTCGCGACTTCTTCGGCGCGCGCGGCAATCTCCGCGGTGCGCTCGCGCACCTTCGTTTCCATTTCGCGAAAGAGCGCGGCGTTTTCGTCCGCCGCGGCGGCCAGCCGCTGGCCGATGGCGTTCGTGATCGTGCCGATGAAGGCGAGCCCGAGGAGCAGGCCCCAGCCGACGCTGCTCAGCGCGAAGGCCATCGCGATCGACCAGGGGAGCGCCACGATGTAGATGCCTTGATCGATGGCGCTGATCCGGATGATCTTGCGCAGCGAGTAGCCGTACGTCGCGCTGACGCACGACATGATGACGTTGTTGATGAAGAACATCGCCGCGCCGGTGAGCGCGATTCGCAGCGCATCGGCAACGCCCGCGCTCTGCAGCGGAGTGACGCCACCCAGCGCCGTGTAGATCGCGGCGGCGGCGAAGACCGGGATTCCGTACACGCCGCACTGGCCGAAGATGCGTGCGTGCTCCTGGCCCGGATCGCTGCGGTCGAGCTTGATCGGGCCGATGTGGTGAAGCCCGAGGAAGCGGCTGATGATCGCGCACGGCATGACGATCCACGCGGTGAGCAGACCGCCGACGATCGGCAGCATGGCCACACACGACGTGAGAATGAACGACATGAAGATCTTCTCGGAGAGGCGGAACTTCAGCATCGAGACCGCGAACGTGAACGCCGCGAAGATCGCGATCACCAGCGGCGCGTTCGGAATCGCGCCGGCGATGCGCGCGGTGTCCTCCGCATGCGCGATCGTCTGCCACACGAGGAGCGCGAGGCCGCTGCCGCCGATGGCGAGGTAGAGCCTCACCGTCCACTGGCGATGGATCTGCTCGGTGTCGCGCATTGGGATGGACCGCAGGAATTGTAGACGTAATTCGCGGCCGCCACCTTGATATCGTTCGGCGCTCGCATGCCGCATCAGCCCAACGAAATCCTCCGCAAATCGCTCCACATCGCCTTCGGCGTCTTCGCATTTGCGCTCGCGTGGATCGATTGGCGGATCGCGGCGGGCGTTGCGGCGAGCGCGGTGATCGCGAACTGGCTCGTGCTGCATCGCATCGTTGGCAAGGCGGTGTCGCGGCATGAGCGCGGATTCGACGCGGGGATCGTGCTCTATCCGTTCATGGTGATGCTGCTGATCGTCGTGTTCCGCGACCGCATTCATTTCGCGGGCATTGCGTGGGCGCTGATGGCGTTCGGCGACGGATTCGCGACGCTTGCGGCGAAGATGATGCGCATCGCGCCGTTGCCGTGGAATCGCGACAAGAGTTGGGGAGGGTTTCTCGGATTTCTCATCGCAGGCGGCGGGATGGCGCTGGCCGTCGGCGCGTGGCTCGGGTGGTTTCATCCGATCGCGATCGTGATTGCTGCGCTCGCGGCGGCGATCGCGGAGTCGCTCGCGATCAACGTCGATGACAACATCACGGTTCCGTTTGCGGCGGCGACGGCGCTAGTGATTGCGGATCTCAATCCACAATTCACACTGACGGGCGCGACGACGTGGCTCGCGATCAACGCCGCGCTCGCGATCGCAGGCTATCTCGCGAAGAGCGTCGACGTCTCCGGCGCAATCGGCGGATTTGTTCTCGGCGCGATCATCATCATCGGCGCCGGCTGGCCGCTCTACGTGACGCTGCTCGCGTTCTTCGTGATCGGCACTGCGTGTACGAAACTCGGCTACGCGCGCAAGGCGCGCGCGGGTCTCGCACAAGAAAAAGGTGGTCGACGCGGATTCAGCCACGCGTTTTCGAACGTCGGCGTCGCGGCGATTTGCGCGCTGGCGGTGCCGCGCGCCGGAGTCGTTCCTTATCTGATGGCCGTCGCCTCCCTCGCCACCGCCACCGCCGACACCACCGCCTCCGAAATCGGCCAGTTCCTCGGCCGCCGCGCATTCCTCCCGCTCTCGCTGCGACGCGTGCCTGTCGGCACCGAAGGCGCGATCTCGATCGAAGGAACGCTCGCGGGACTCATCGGCGGACTCGTCGCCGCCGTTGCGGGCGTCGTCTCGTTCGGCTACGGTGTGCCGCGCGCGAAAGCGATCGTGCTCGTCACGCTCTGCGCATTCGCGGGCTCGTATCTCGAAAGCATCGCCGGAAGCTGGAATCGGAAGCGCATCGCACCCGTGCCGAACGGCGCGCTGAACTTCTTCAACACCGCAGCCGGCGCGCTGCTCGCGTATCTCGCATGGCAAATCACGAACTAAAGAAAATCGTCATCGTCGGCCGGCCCAACGTCGGGCGTCTGCTCGACGGGGAATGGTGCGGACCGTCGCTCCCTCCAAGCGGGTATCCTAAGGGCTCGAACCTTTGGTTTTAGAGTGTGACCACGCGGATCGTTGCGAGGAGGACATTGCCTGATGAGAAACGACGATCATGACACTCGAGAGATGTGGCATCGCGTCCGACGTTTCTTCTTCAAGAACATCCGTCCGATGACGCGATTCTCAATCGTGGTCATATTGCTGTTCGTAGCCCTTCACGCGCTCCACCCTGATTCGATAGAGTGGCTAGGCGAAAAAATACACTTTGCCAGACCGAGCCTGCCTGCCGTGTTGTCCTTGGCGATAGCAGTGTTGTTGTTGGAGCGTGTGTTTATTCTAGAAGAGGTCGTTCGAACCCCATTTATACGCTTATACTCGACTCAGGAACGCATGTATCGCGAGCTCGCGGACATGGTGGAAAGGGACGGCGCGAAGACAGCGGTGCTGTTACAGTACAGCTGCAACACTGGGTTGCCGCTGGTGCGCGCTCTGCTCGATAGCTCTGCGGACGTGACGGTGTATATGCAGAATCCATCGACAGCTGCAACAATCGGTTCCAGCTTACAACACAATAGAATCCAGTCACACATCGATGCGCTGCCAAGCGAGCTGCAAGACGCGATTGCCGGATTCACGGCATTCACAATTCCGGCGCCGGTGTCAGTCGCCGCCGCGCGCATCGATCAAGATGTAATAGCCGTCGGCTGGTACACTTACCTTCATGTAGATTTCTCAAATCAGAGGCACGTTGCTGCCGGCGACAAGGTCAAGGTTGTCGCGCATGATGTTCCTTGCGTGGTCGCGCGTCGTGGTTCGGCGGAGTTTGAGGTTTTGAACCGTTTTTTTGACCGGCTGCTTCAAAATTACCGCGCAAATGCGACCGAGATTAGATTCAACGAATCGCGCGATTTGTCGCACTAGGGAGCGGCGGATTTGAACTTCTTCTATGCCGGCGGAATTGATGGGCGAACCGTGCGAATGCGACGCTCGGATTACGTCAACTTAGGTAGCGGCTTTACGAGCGCTCGCTGGAGCTTGACCGTTTTCTGCCAGTCCTTTCGGTCGGCAAACTTCACTTCCGGCGCGCGATTGCTCCGAGACACGACCTCATCAAACTTCATACCATCGATTTTGCCGCCCTTCTCCGACCACCCAAGCATGACGTTCGAATCGCCCTTGACCAGCGCTCGAACGGCCGCTTCTCCTAGGGTAGTGCCCAGATGAATGTCGGAGCGCGACGGTGGGGCTCCTCGCATGGGGTAGCCGATGGTTTGCGACCGAACTTCTGCCTTGGAAGTGATGGTCCAGTCATTGACGTGCCCCCGAAGCGCACGTGTAATCTCGTCGAGGTTCACGTACTCGTGTTTGTCCTCAGTCGCCAGTAACCGTATGCCTTCGCTGACTAGAACGAAGGCGTGACGCTTGCCCGAGGAAAAAGTCTGCTCGAGGCGATGAGCGATCACCTTGATTTCATCGAGAACCTTGCGACGCGTCTTATCGTAGTCGACGTGCTGTTGCCAGTCCTTGTTCTTCGCACGTCCGGACTTGATGACTACGAGCTCCTCCGGGAGCAGTACCGCATCTGCCCCCACGCAGAGTCCGAGCTCCAGTGTCAGAAATCCGCTGTACTTGCCCATGATCTCGCAAACAAATATGCGTCGGAGCGCTCGTGCCGGCGCCACCATATTGTTGATCTCGTGCATCGCGGCGGCAACCGCGCTCGCGGCACCGATGGACATGTCCGTGCCGGCTAGATCGTTATCGATAGTCCCAGGGAGAGCGACCGTATCCAACTTCGCCCCCTCGTCTTTGATCGCTGCCGCCAGCGCCTGCGCCCCTTGCATCGAACCGTCGCCGCCGATCACGATGAGTCCGTCGATGTGACGTTTGATCAGGTTTCGCGCGCCGATTTTTCGCTTTTCGGGTTCGTCTTTGAACTCCTGCGATCGAGCCGTCCCGAGCATCGTTCCACCGGTAGTCAGAGTGTCCGCCACTGACGACCACCTCAGCTTTCGTACGTCATCGTTCAGAAGTCCTCGGTATCCGTCGTAGATGGCGAACATCTCGATCTGTTCGGACAGTGCCGTACGCAGCGCGGACCAGATGGCGGCGTTCATCCCCGGCGCATCTCCTCCGCTCGTCAGGATTGCAAGTCGCCGTCGTGGAATGACGTCATAAAAGCGCGTGAGGACGGTGCGGATCTCCGAGAGCAACGCCTCGGGTTTGGTCCCTTTCTCGACGAGTGACTCGGCGAGCGTGCGAACAATTTCCCAGTTCGGATGTGCGGTTACGATGATTCGTGGGATGTCGCCATCGATATGTCTGCATAGTTCAAGACCTGTCGTGTCGTTGCGGTCGTCGTCATCGACGAGGCGAACATCGATCAACGCCAGATGAATCAACTGCCGGGCCATGATCGCGCGAGCTTCTTCGTCGTTCTCCGCACCAAATACCTCGAAGCCCTCGCCTTCGAGCAGCCGGGCGGTGGTCTCCCTGGTTTCCGCAACATTTTCAACGAGTAGAATCCTCGGTTTCATGAGTCGGTCGCTCCTTCGTGCGTTTTCCAGGCGAGGGGGAGTGAAAGCGTCAATACAGTTTGGTTGTCGTCAGATGAAGTCAATTGGAGATCGCCGGCATAGCCGAAAACGATCGACCTGGCGATCAAAAGGCCGACGCCCTGTCCGCCCCCGGAAGAACGCACCGGCTCGCGAAACAGACGAGCCGCGACATCAGGCGAAATCGCGGTGCCTGTGTTCGAGAACGTGATGTTGATCGTCCGTCCGCGGGCGTGGCTTGCGACACGGATCGCCGGTCGGGTGCTCGTTTTTGCAGCGCGGACGGCGTTCTGCATGAGCGTCTTTACCACTTTCGCGATTCGTCGCGGATGGGCGGCGACGAATGACGATTCGTTATTCACCCCGCGCAGATCGAGGTCAACGTCAGGATGCGCCTTACACCACCGTTGAGCTTCCCTTCGAATCAGCTCGAGAAGATCGAATTCCTCCATGCGATCGGATGCCGGTACGAGTGCGCGTCGGGGCACGCTGGCGATCGTCTCGGCATCGTGCCGGGCCGCATCAACGAGCGCAGCAAGTTCGGAATCGGGACCCAGGCGGCGAGAGAGCATGTAGAGATTGCTCTGCAACCGCGTGACGCCCTGAGTGATGTCGTGGCCCATTTCGGATAGGTCGAGTCCCATCCAGGCTACACTCGCGTGGACCAGCTGTTCTTCGTGGCGCACACGCTCGATTGCCACTGCGCATTCGTTCGCGTACAACGAGAGGATGTGTTTCTCATCTGGCGAGAATTCGTGCGGAGTTGCAAAGTTCACGAACAACACGCCGAGGATCTCTGCCTTGATCGACAGTCTCAGTGCGATCGTCATTTGAACGCCTTGCTTCTGAGAGAGGGGATTGATCGTCAAGTGAGCGTATTCGGAGGACGGAACGATTACGGGCTCCTTGCTGCTGAGCGCGTGGAAGGTAATCCCGTTCGGTCGGAGTGAGATCGAATGCTCGAAGTCGTCTCCCATTCCATGTGCGATGGAGAGGAGCGGTGGCTGGGCGACGGCGCGAGTGGGATCGTTGGTGTCGCGCAGCAGCAGCATGTTGGACGCCGTCGCTCCAGTGACTCGAACGATGCTCCTCACGGCACGACGAAAGATATCGTCGGCATGCAAGTCACCGCTATTGATGGCGAGGCTCAGCTCGTAGAGTTCCTGGTACACCATCGCGTTCTGAATCGCGATGGCGGCCGGTGCCGCGAAGGCAGACAGCAGCCCTTCATCCGCTTTCCGAAACGCACCGTGCGCAGTGATGTTGTCGACGCAAAAGAGACCGATCGACCGTCCCCACGCGGAGAGGGGCACACACAGTACCGACAACTGTTTCGCAATATCTTCATCGCCGCGCATCGTGACCCGCTGGTCGGTCGATGCATCGTGAATGAGGATAGGTTCGCCTTTTTGAAATACGGTTGCAGCATAACTGCCGCCCTTCGGGTCGACGACCATCTCCTCGAAGAAGCGTTTGCGGTATCCACGTTGCTCGCGAACGTGAAGCATCCTGTCATCGTCGTCGTAAAGGAGAAGGGCGCCTCGTTGAGCACCGGGAATCGCTTTCGTTCCTTCCTCGACGGTCTTTTTCAAAACTTCGTCAAGATCGACGGAGCTCGCGACCTCGCGGCTGATCGTCTGCAAACGTTGTAGTTGATTGAGGCGACGTTCGTGGTCCAGCACCCTGCCGAGCGCCTTTGCGATGCGACGCACGAACGCGAGCAGCTCCGCGAAATCGTCGTCTCGGGGGGCACGGTTGAAGTCCGACGCCACGATGACTCCTGAAGCGTCGTCATCGCGGTCGCGGAGTGGGATGCCAACGCGGCGCGGCTGGGCCTGCATGACGTAGTGCTCCGAAAAGAACGCGTGTTTTTCCATTGCGTCCGAGTCGAGGCTGATCTCAGAATTCTCTGCGGAACCACACTGGCTGATCACGGTCAGTTTCGCCCGGTCAGCGGTGACGAGGTAGACCGTGGCGGCGGTCATGTCGAACGCGGCGCAAATCGAAGCTGCCAGGGAATCGGCGGCTTCCTTTACGGATCTCGCGGCGAAGATCGATCCGGTTATGGAGTCAAGAAATGCAGCGCGCGTGCGCCGATCGGTTCGGAGGCTCGGCTGGCGACGCAGATATTCGACCGCTTCATCGAAGCATCCCGCGACGAACAGTACCCGCGACACGCGTGCAGCGTGGTAGTACTGAGATAGAGCACGAGCGTAGAGGTTACTCCGGGGCCGATACACCGTTCCGTCCTCGCTGGCTTCGGTCCGGACGGCTCCGGTAAGCCGAAGGTGATCAGGGCGAGAGATCGAGATCGGTAGCTCCCGCTCCGGCACGGCGCCCCTGTCGAGAATCGCGGCCAATGCAAGAAGGCTATCAGGGTCGTGTTCGAGCGAGCGTCTTGTTTCCTGCAGCGGCGGATATTCGTTGGCATGGTCGAGAAACCACATCGCTGCGGCCTCGAGATCCTCGGACGTCACCTGATCTCTTCCGTTTGATTTCGCCAGTTCTGCGCAGTAGTTGCACAACAGAGCAACCGCGTAGCGATCCCCGTTTGTCAACGAATAGACGCCATCGCTGAACGTCTCGTGCAACGAGATGTCGAGCTCGCGCGCGATCTGGTCGATGAGCTTGCCCGTTTCGTCGCGGCGGAGGTCGCTCAACCATACCGGTTTTGTGACGTTGAACGGAGAAACAGGCCCGAGGGAAATGTCCGCAACCCTGAACGTGCTCGTAGCCACCGCGCAGATCGAGAATCGGGGAGTGATGGCGTGAGCTTCCGTGAGCATCGCGCGCAGGACGCGCAACAAGAGAACCATGTTGTTGACGGGCAGGACCTCCAGATGATCGAACAGCAATACGACGTTTTTCTCCAGAGTCGCGGGGATCTCTTTCAGGAACTCTTGCAGCTCGCGCTCAGTTCTCGGCGGTCGTGGGTGTGGGCCGGGAGGACCGCCGGCGCCGGCGACCGCGTCGGCAAGCGCGGCGATGAACTCGGATCCGGTTCGTTGTTCGAGCGGCTCGAGGTTGACCAGAATCGGAGCCATGTCCAGTTCGCGCAACTCGCTGGCGACGTCTTCGAGCAGAAATGTTTTCTCCGAAAACCGTGGTCCGAGAATGATGGTGTACTCGCCCCGCTTCACACGCCGAACGACCTTCTGGATGGCAGTCTCGTTCCTAAGGCGGAATCGCTCGACCAAGCTACGAATCGACGTGAAGGGCAGTTGCACGATGGTCATCGCTTCAACTCCCGCCGCAGCGTGTCGACCTGAAACTTCAGGTCATAATCCCGGGTAATGAGCTTTGCGAATACGGGCAGCGTGAAGCGGAAAGTAGGTCCCTCGCGGGTGAAGAGGCCGGCCAGTTCTAGGCGATCACAAGCGCGGTCGAGACCGTTGAGATCGATGGGGCAGTGGCGTGCATTCATGGTCTCGTACATTTCCTGTTGCGTGTAGGAGTGTTTCGTCACGCCATAACGCTCGAGGAGAACATATGTCAGGAGTTGATCCTCCTTCGAAACGCTGTCGCGGAATGTATCGATCACGAAGGACTTGAGTGTCGGATGAGTATGGATGCGACCGACATCTTCAACGCGGATGATGCGGTCTGTGCGGCGCTGCACGAGCGTCGAAAGCTCTCCACAGTAGAACTGCACGAGTGGAGGAAGACCGCGAATGTCTTCGTAGACCGCCGACGCCGTACGCTCCAGATCCTCGAAACGGATACCGAACGACGTCAGAGGCGTCTCCAGCATCTCCTTGGTCTCGTCGTAGTCGAACGGCTGAACGCGAATCATCTCGAGTCCGAGATAAAGCGGTGACTTCACGTTCGTCGTCTCGACCATGAGAGCCTGAAACCCGGCCATGACGTAGCGGCAACTTTCGTTGTTGATCGACGCGCGGATGAGATTGAGCAGGTCCGCAAAGCGGTGGGCGAGCTCCAGTAGCTGATCGGATTCGTCGAGAAAAATCGTGATCCGACTACGGCGCCCGCGCGATGCATTCGCTAGGAATTTCACAGCGTCAAAGCCAGACCATCCGGCGGTTTCTCGGCGGCTGTACTGCCGGATGTCGAGCTCACGCAC
>DATKFO010000077.1:0-4442 GCA_035544355.1 Thermoanaerobaculia bacterium | reverse complement strand
AGGGGAGTTCCTGACCCGGGTCGGCGCGTTCTAACCTCGTCCATGGATCGTTCCGAGCGCCTCAAAGCGCGCCTCAAAGAGCTTCCCGACCGCCCCGGCGTCTACCTGCACAAGAACGCCGAGGGAGAGGTGATCTACGTCGGGAAGGCGCGCAATCTGCGCAACCGGGTGCAGTCGTACCTGGTCGGCCGCGGCGCGCGCGACGCGCGGATCATGACGCTCGTCAATGAGATCGACAGCATCGATTTCGTCACGACGAACAACGAGCTCGAAGCGATCCTCCTCGAGAACAACCTCATCAAATCGAACCAGCCGCGCTACAACATCCTGCTGCGCGACGATAAGTCGTATCCGTATCTAAAAGTCACACTGTCCGAGGACTATCCGCGCGTCGTTTTCACGCGGCGCACCGATCGGCGGAAGGGCGATCTCTACTTCGGTCCGTTCTTCGCCGGCACCGCGCGCCGCATCCTCAAGCTCGTCGCCGATCAATTCAAATTGCGCAGCTGCGACCTCGACATCGAAGAAGGGAAGAACGCGCTCACGCGTCCCTGCCTCTACTACGACATGCACCAATGCCTCGGCCCGTGCGTGGTCGGACTCACGACGCGCGGCGAGTATCGCGAGATGGTCGACGACGTCGTGCTGTTCCTCGGCGGCAAGCGCAACGAGTTACAGAATCGACTGAGCACGCGCATGCATGACGCGGCCTCGAACGAGAATTTCGAGGTCGCGACGTACTACCGCGATCTGATTCGCACCGTCGAGCGCATTCAGGCGGAGCAGCAGGTCGCGTCCGCGGAACGCGAAGACGTCGATGTGTGGGGACTCCACGAAGAAGGCGGCGACATCGCCGTGCAGCTCTTCGTGCTGCGCGACGGCAACGTCGTCGATCGCCGCGAGCTGTTCTGGGAGAAAGTCGAGAACTATCAGCCCGCGTACTTCCTCAGCGAAGTGCTACAGCGCTACTACCAGGACAATCTGTTCATTCCGCCCGAGGTGCTGTTGCCGTTCGATGTCGAGGACGAGGAGCTGATCAACGCGTGGCTCTCGCAGCAGGCGAGCCGCAAGGTGCATGTGCGTGTGCCGCAGCGCGGTCGCGGCGTCGATCGCGTGGAGCTCGCCAAGCGCAACGCGCGGCTGTCGCACGAATCGCGATTCCGCAAATCGCAGCAGGATCGTCTCGCCATTGCTGCACAAAGACTTGGGCAGATCCTTGGATACGATCGCGATATTCAAAAGATCGAGTCGTTCGACATCTCGAATATTCAGGGAAGCGATTCCGTCGCGGGCATGGTCGTGCTCGATCGCGGGAAGTTCGACAAGAACCAGTACCGCATCTTCAACATCAAGACCGTCATCGGCGCGGACGACTTTCGCTCGATGGCGGAGGCGGTCGATCGCCGCTACCGGCGCCTGCTCGAAGAAAAGAAAGTGCTGCCGGACATGATCCTCATCGACGGCGGACGCGGTCAGCTCAACGCCGCGTTGAATGCGCTCAATCGTCTCGGCATCGAAGACGTCCCGATCGCCGGTCTCGCGAAACGCGAAGAAGAGATCTACGTTCCCGATCGCGACGAGCCGATTCGCCTCGATCGCCACGACGTCGCGCTGCAGGTGCTGCAGATGGTGCGCGACGAAACGCACCGCTTCGCGGTGTCATCGCATCGCCGCCGCCGTGCGAAACGCACGCTGCACAGCGAGCTCGATGATCTGCCAGGTATCGGCGAGAAGCGCAAGCGACTGCTGTTCGAGCGCTTCGGCAGCGTGTCCGCGATCAAGCAGGCATCGGCGCAGGATCTCGTGAGCGTGCTCGGGCGCAAAGTCGGTCAGTCGCTGTACGACGAATTGCATCCGTGACGAGTTGCAGAGTTGCAGAGGGTATGAAACGTTTCATGCCCCTCTGCAACTCTGTCACTCTGCAACTCTGCAACTGGTTCAGTGCGATAATCGCCGCCGTCCGCACAACACGAACTTAAGGGTGGGTTCATGAGTCTGGAAGGCGATATCGGCGAGATTCAGTTGATCGAGCGTCTCGTCGAGCTGTGGCGCGAGCAGTTCACGGGCGCGATCCGCTTCGAGAACGACGGGATCATCAAGATCATTTACTTCAAGACCGGCGATGTGTTGTCGGCGAGCACGAATGATCGCGCGGATTCCATCGACGAGATTCTCATGCGCGCCGGCAAGGTCTCGCGCGATCACGTCAAGCAGGCGCTCGCGAAGCGAAAGGAAAACGAGACGCTCGGCGACGCGCTGCTGAACCTTGGATTCATCACACGCAAAGAGCTCACTTGGGCGCGGCGCGTCCAGGTCATCGGCGTCATCCGCTCGATCACCGCGTGGAAGGCCGGCTCGTTCACGATCGTCGCTGATTACCTCCCGAAGCGCGAAGAGGGGACGCTGTTCCCGCTGCCGCAGATTCTCATCGAGCTCATCGTCACCGAACAGGATCGCCAGCGTTTCGAGCGCGCGCTCGAAGGCGGTACGACGGTGTTCGAAAAGGCGCCGAACTTCGACGAGACGTATCGCAAGCTCGGCCTCAACGAAGAAGCGGACGCGATCGTCGGGCAGATCGATGGCGCGCACACCGCCGCGGAAGTCGCGCTCGAATCGGGCAAAGACACGTTCAACGTCTACAAACTGCTCCACGCGTTCGAAATCCTGCGGCTGCTGCAACGCACCGAAGCTCAAGCAGCGCCTGAGGTTTCTCCGGCGACCGACGAATACTCGTTCGAGACCGCCGGTGTTTCGGATGCCGCCGAAATGTGGGGCGAGCCGGATCCGGCAGTCCCGCAAAATCCGCAATTCGACTTTGATGAAGCCGAAG
Source organism: Thermoanaerobaculia bacterium (assembly GCA_035544355.1). Lineage (GTDB taxonomy): Bacteria > Acidobacteriota > Thermoanaerobaculia > Gp7-AA8 > Gp7-AA8 > DATKFO01. Next base: position 1,612 of record DATKFO010000077.1, on the reverse strand, counting down.
CGTTGAACGCGCCGACGCTCGAAGTGCCGCTCCGCGAACCTGCGCATTCCGCGTGGGATGACGAAGAGGAGACTCCGGCGCCGCCCGTCGACGCGCCGCCGATGCCGTCGTGGAACGCGCCGTTGCGCACGCCGGCACCCCCGCCAATTCCGGTCGCGGTCGCGCCGGTTGCTGCGGATGCCGAGGAAGAGCAGTGGGGCTTCGACGAGGCGCAGATCGAGACCGCGGCGCGTGCCTCGGTGCCGGTGAGCTCGACAAACGCGTACGTGCAACAACCGCTCTCGCGCACCGCAGAGAAACCGAAGCGCAGCTACGGATTGCTGATCGCGCTGATGGTCATCGCCATCCTCGCAGGCGCGGCCTACGCGGGATTCGTGTGGTGGCAGGGACGCCAGGAAGCGGAAGCAGCGCCCGTCGTCGTGAAGCGACCGGTGCGACGTCCGCGGCCAACGCCTGCTCCGCAGCCGGCGCCAGTGACCGAAACGATCACGACTGCGGCGCCCGCGATCGACACGGTCGCGACGACGACCACGAATGCGCCGCCCGCAGCAACGACGACTGCAACAGCAACGACAACGGCGACGACGACTGGCGGAATGCGGATTGCCGCATCGACGCCGCCTCCTACACCGAAACCGGTCACGATCACGCCAAAGCCCACGCCACCGCCCGCGCCTGTCGCGTCGAGCACCGGCGCGCTGCCAAAAGTCACACCGGTGCGCAACGGTACGCGCGAGCGTTTCGACGCGATGGCGCGCGACTTTGCCGAGAACGCGACCGGCAACTTCACCGTGCAATTCGAGATCGTTTGCGAAACGTCGAACATCGAGAAAGCGCTGCAGCACGGCGGCAACAGCGTCTGGTTCGTGCCGATCGCGATTCGCGGACGCGATTGCTATCGCGTGTTCTGGGGCCACTACAACACGCGCGAAGAAGCGCAGCGCGCGTTTGGACAGATTCCGGCAGCGCTTCGCGACGCGCCGCCCGCGGTGGTGAAGGTCCCGAAATGAAAGGCGTGATCGGCGATCGGTGCTCAGTGATCTCCTCGATCACCGATCACTGACCACCGATCACCACGCACATGCCCTTCCTCGTCGACGGCAACAATCTCCTCGGCGCAATGCACGCCGATCGGAGAAGCGACGAGCCGAAGCGGCAACTCGTTCGATTGCTCGCGATGTTTGCGCGAGCGCGCAAAACGAAAGTCACGTGCATCTTCGACGGCCCCGAACCCGCGAGCTTCGCGAAGGATCTCGGCGCGGTGAAGGTCGCGTTCAGCGGTTCGCGATCGGCGGACGATCTGATTGCTGAGCGCGCTGCAGGCGGTCGCGGCTGGAGCGTCGTGACTTCGGATGCTGGGCTCGCTGCGCGCGTGCGTGGGCGTCACGTCGAGATCGTTGCGCCTGCTTCATTCGCGGCTGAGCTCGAGCGCGCGGCGTCCTCGACGGACGGCGGATCGGAGGATTGGGCGGAGTACTTTTCCGATCCGAAAAACCGCATCGAATTTTGATGTCGGCGCGCCGACATTCTTTCCAAGTACCTTTATCGGCAACCATTTAACGGAAAGAATTTCGTCCGGTGAGGCGATGTTATCCTCGTACGCGTGGAGCGG
>DATKFO010000076.1:0-2811 GCA_035544355.1 Thermoanaerobaculia bacterium | reverse complement strand
CGCGCTCGAAGGCGCAATTGTGGTCTCGCCGAAAGCGGCCGAAGCCGAATACCGGCGCGTCAGCGAGAGCGCGAAGATCCGCTACGTTCTTTATCAGGCGAGCCGTGCGGCTGCGACGGTCACCGTCACGCCGCAGGAAGTCGACACGTACTACCGCAACAATCAGGCGAAGTATCAGCACAACGAACAGCGCTCGATTCGTTACCTGCTCGCGGACACGGGCCTGCTTCGCGCGCGCATCACGCCGCCCGAGACCGAGCTGCGCAAGCGCTACGACGCGTCGCGCGAAGAGTTCAAGCGTCCCGACGCGGCGCACGTGCTTCACATCCTGATCAAGGTCGAACCGAACGCGCCGCCTGCAGTCGATGCGGCTGCGAAAGCGAAAGCCGATGCGCTCGTGGCGCAGCTTCGCGCCGGCGGCGATTTCGCCGCGGCCGCGAAAGCCAACTCGCAGGATCCGTCGTCCGCCGCGACCGGTGGCGACATGGGCTTCGTCGATCGCGGCCAGACCGTGCAGGCGTTCGAAGAGAAGATCTTCTCCGTTCCTCTGAACACGGTCGACGTCGTTCGCTCGGCGGAGTTCGGCTATCACATCGTCAAAGTCGTCGAGCGCCGCACCGCGGGCTATCGCTCGTTCGAAGAAGTGCGTCCCGAGCTGTCCGCGCGCGTTGCCGACGACATGGCGAAGGATCAGGCGCGCAACGAGATCGCCGTGATCTCCACGAAGCTTCGCGACAAGAAGCCGAAGACCGTCGACGAGTTCGTTTCGTACGCGAACGACAGAGTCGCGTCGTACGACTCGAAGTGGTTCCAGAAGACCGACTCCATCCCGAACCTCGGATCGAACGCGCCGCTCACCGCATGGGTGTTCGCCGCGAAAGAAGGCGACATCGGCGAAGTGACGGGCACGCCGAAAGGTATGCTCATCCCGTATCTCTCCGGCATTCGTCCGCGCGGCATCACGGCGCTCGCGGAGATTCGCGACAAGGTCGACGCCGATGCGAAGACCGAGAAGGCTCGCGGCGCAGCGCGTCAGGCGCTCGCGGCTGCGATGGCCGGCGCGGTGAACATCGACGCAGTCGGACAGAAGGTGCAGACTCCGATTGCCGAGACCACCGTGAACCGTCAGGGCTTCATCGGCGGATTCCAGGGCGACACGAGCGCGCTCGTCACCTCGGCGATGTCCGCGAACATCGGATCGCTGCAGGGTCCGATCGCGGTCGGCGACGGTGCCGTTGCATTCCAGGTCACCGAGCAGAAGAAAGTCACCGACGCAGAGCTCGCGCAGAAGCGCTCCGAGTACATCGACGCGTTGCGGCAGCAGCAGTCGCGCAACCTTCGCGCCGCGCTGCTGCAGCGTTTGCGCAAGGAAGCGAAGATTCAGATCAATCAGGAAGTCATTCAGCCGCCGGGACAGGGCGGCGCACCGTCACCGGTGGGTATGTAAATGACGGAGGTGGCGCCGCGCTGGAACGAGCCGGCGATCCGCGTGTTGATGATGCCGCGCGACACGAACGCGCACGGCACGATCTTCGGCGGCGTCATCCTCTCGTACATCGACCAGGCCGGCGCGATCGAAGCGCGCCGGCAGGGTTGCCACCTCATGGTGACCGTGTCGATGGACAAGGTCGTCTTCCACGAGCCGGTCTTCGTCGGCGACCTCGTCAGCTTCTGGACCGAAACCCTCCGCATCGGCAACACCTCGATCACGACGAAAGTCACGGTCGAGGTGATCCGCGGAAAAGACCAGAAGCGCGTGATGGTCACGGAAGCGCAGGTGGTGTACGTGAACGTCGGGCCGGATCGGAAGCCGACGCCGATCGCTTAGGAGTGCGGTGGCAAAGCCACCGCTTTGTGATCCGGATAAGAAAGCGGTGACTTCGTCGTCACCGCACTCCTAAACTCATCTTCGCGCTCAACCACCGGCTACCGTCCATGACGCCTCTGGCGTCTCGAACCACCCTCGAAACGTGCGACGACCGTCCAACAAGCCGACTCCACCCTCGATCACCGATCACTCAGTTCTCGCTTTCCGCAATTTCTCCAGGCGCTCGCGAATCTCTTTCTCGAATCCCGAGTCGATCGGCTCGTAGAAGCGGCGCTCGGCGAGCGCGTCGGGCAGGCAGTTCATCGGCGCGGTCTGGTCCTCGAAATCGTGCGCGTATTTGTAGCCGCTGCCGTATCCGAGGTCTTTCATGAGGCGCGTGGGTGCGTTGCGGATGTGGAGCGGGACGGGTGGGTTGTCGCCTTGTCGCACTTCGTGAACCGCTTCTCCGTAGCCGAGGTATGCGGCGTTCGATTTCGGCGCGGCTGCGAGATACGTGACCAGCTGTGCGAGCGCAACGCCGCCTTCCGGCATGCCGATGAAGTGCACCGCGTCTTTCACCGCAACTGCGAGTGAGAGCGCGTGTGGATCGGCATTGCCGATGTCCTCCGACGCCGCACGGATGAGGCGCCGTGCGATGTAGAGCGGATCTTCGCCGCCTTCGAGCATGCGCGCGAGCCAGTACACCGCTGCATCCGCGTCGCCGTTGCGAATCGATTTGTGCAGCGCGGAGATGATGTTGTAGTGCTCCTCGCCCGATTTGTCGTACATGAGCGAGCGGCGCTGCAGGATCTCGTTCGACTTCGCGCGATCGATCGGACTGTCATCCGCGGTTGCAGTCTCGATGACGAGTTGCAATGAATTGAGCGCTTGCCGCGCGTCGCCTGCACTCGTCGCGGCCATGAAATCGAGAGCGTCGTCGGCGAGCTCGATGCCGAATTTCTTCACGCTCTCATCTTCGATCGCTCGTCGCAGGATCATCACCA
>DATKFO010000075.1:0-2795 GCA_035544355.1 Thermoanaerobaculia bacterium | reverse complement strand
GTTGGCGATGATTTTCTTGTGCGCGTCGTCGCTCTTCCAGAGAGTCGCGTCTTTCGACCAGACGCGGGACACGAATTTCTCTTTGTCCGCGCGCTTGATCGCGTCGTCGACTGCGGCTTGATGTCCGCCGAGGTGCAAGGTGAGGCGATCGGGGAGTCCGCGCAGTGCGGCGTCGCGGCGCGCTTCGATCGTGGCCATCAGCTCGACGAAACTCTCCCCGAACGACTTCACGCCGTCGGCGGTGAGCTTGTCGGTGATCGCCTGGAGGCTGAAGCCTTTCGCGTGAAAGAGATCGATCACGCGCTGCGCTTCGCCGACGTTCTGTTCGAGCGTCGGCGTCACGCGGCCGTGGTCTTTGAACGCTTCGTACGTCGCCGGCGGCACGGTGTTCACGGTGTCGGCGCCGATGAGCGACTCGATGTAGAGCACGTCGCTGTATTTCGGATTCTTCGTGCCGGTCGACGCCCACAGCGGGCGCTGCACGCGCGCGCCGTTCGCGGCGAGTTTTTCCCAGCGCACGCCGGTGAACGTTTTCTTGAACTGCTGATACGCGAGCTTCGCGTTGGCGATCGCGATCTTGCCGAGGAGTTGTTCGAGCTCGGCGTCGCCGTTCAGTTTTGCTTCGAGCTGTTTGTCGGCTTGTGTGTCGATGCGGCTGACAAAGAAGCTCGCGACCGATGAGATGTCGCCGATTGGCAGACCTTTTTCGAGACGGCGCTCGAGACCGCGGAGGTACGCCTCCATGACTTGCGCGTAGACGTCGTTCGAGAAGATCAGCGTGATGTTGATGTTGATGCCGTTCGCGATCGACTCCTCGATCGCGGGGATGCCTTCCGGCGTCGCCGGAATCTTGATCATCACGTTGTCGCGGCCGAGGCGCTCGAAGTAGCGCTTGGCGTCGGCGATGGTGCCGGCGGTGTCGTGCGCGAGCGTCGGTGAGACTTCGAGGCTGACGAATCCGTCGCCGCCTTTCGTTTTTTCGTAGACAGGCTTGAACACGTCCGCGGCGCTGGCAATGTCGGAGATCACGAGCTCGTCGTAGATCTCTTCGCGCGATTTGTTTTGCGACGCGAGCTCGCGGAGCTGGACGTCGTAGTCGTCGCTGCCGCCGATGGCCTTTTCGAAAATCGTAGGGTTCGACGTGAGACCGCGCAGGTCATCGTCATCGATCATTTTTTTCAGTTTTCCACTGGTCACGAGCCGCCGTTCCATCTGGTCGAACCAGACGCTCTGTCCGAGTTTCGGGAGCTCAGCGAGGGGATTGGTCATGGGTACCTCCGGTGTCGTTGTGAAGCATATAACTCGCCCGAGCGAAGGCGTGATCGGTGCTCAGTGATCGACGCGGTTCATTGCGAGCGACGACACCGCGATCACCGATCACGCTTCATCGACGTTCACACCCGCGCTGCGAATCGCCTTCGTCGCGAGGCGCGCGATGTAGATGAGGACGGCGAGCGCGGCCACGGCGGTGATGATGAGCACGACGCGGTTGCCGCCGCCCATCAGCAGCTGGCTGCCTGCGGCGCCTGCGTATGTGAACGCGAGCGTGCCGGGGATGATGCCGAAGACGGTGGTGACGAAGTACTTGCCGAAGCTGATGCCGGTGAGACCGAACGCGTAGTTCACCCACGTGAACGGCGGGAAGCCGCCGATGCGCACGAGCAGCATGATCTTCACGCCTTCGCGCTCGACGGCGCGGTCGACGGCGGCGAGCTGCGGATGTTTGCGCATGAATCCTTCGACGCGGTGGCGCAGCACGGTGCGCGCGAGCAGAAACGCGGCCGTCGCGCCGAGCGTCCCGGCGATCATGTTGACGATCGAGCCTTTCACCCAGCCGAAGATCGCGCCGGCGCCGAGCGTGAGCGCGAGCGCGGGGATGACGAGCACGACGCACGCGACGTAGACGAGCACGTAGAGCACGTAGCCCAGCGCGCCGGCGTCTTTGACGTAGCTCTTGAATTGCTCGAGCCACTGCGCGACGGGGAGCATGCGGACGAGGATGACGAACGCCGCGAGAACGAGGATGCCGAGGACAATGCGGAGGGTTGGCCGCTTCATCGTGAGGCGTGGTTTGTAGCACGAAATCGCGGTTGCTCGTTGCCCGTTGCCGGTTGCCCGGAATTACCGAATCAGCTTCAGCGGTGCGAGGGCGAGCTTCTTCAGCGATTTGATCGCCACGATCATTGCGGTGATTCCGCCGAGGAGCGTGCCGAGCAGCAATCCGGCGAGGCCGCCGAGCGCGAGCTTCTTTCCGCCGCCCGGTTTCACTCTCACGCTTTCGTGCACAGGAGCGGGCACGGGAACGCGCACGGGCTCGGGGACGGGCGCACGCACGGGGTGTGTCGTGCGCGCGTACACCTGTGTGAATTCGGCGCCGAAGAGCAGGATCTGCGTGGACCAGTAGACCCACACGAGCAGCACGACGAGCGATCCGGCCGCGCCGTAGCTCGAGCCCACCGCCGCCTTCCCGATGTACAGACCGAGCGCGAATTTCCCGGCGACGAAGAGCACCGCGGTGATCGCCGCGCCGAGCCAGACGTCGTGCCACGCGATCTTGAGATCGGGGAGCACGCGGAAGATCGCCGCGAACAAGACGGTCGCGAGCGCGAGCGAGAACGCAAGCTCGAAAAACTGCAGGACCACTTCGCCTCCGGGCACGAGGCGATCGCCGATCGCGGAGATCATGGCGTCGAAGACGAGCGTGACGAGCAGCAGGAATCCGATGCCGAGCACCATCGCCAGCGAGAGAAAACGATCCTGGACGAAGCCGAAGAGGCCCGAGACTTTTTTCTTCT
>DATKFO010000074.1:0-7840 GCA_035544355.1 Thermoanaerobaculia bacterium | reverse complement strand
GATCATGACCTTCTCATCTCCACGCGCAACATCGTTGACGAGCTCGGGGAGAACCGCCACTGCTTCGGCAAGATCGAGTTCCCTCATGAATGTCTCCTGGCCGCAATCATTGTGAAGCCTTCTGACCTACACTCGCAACTGTCGTGGACTCGCTCGTATTCTTCGCAGACGTCCTCGGGTTCTCCGAGCTCTCTCGTCAAGGCGCGTCGAGCGGTGCCGCACGAGCACTCGACGATATCGCGCTGCTCTTTTCGGACCATCAGGAAATCGCGCAGCATCTGAACGCGGGCTCGCCATGGACCGAACGTTATGGTCTCAGCGATTCGATCGTCCTGCTGGCGCTCGATCCCGTCGCGGCGGTGACGGCAGCTTCGGAGTTCTTTTTCGATCTCGCATGGTTGAACGTCGCGACGCCGGAACAGCGCGTCTTGATGCGAGGGTCGATTACGCGCGGTGATGTAAAAAAGGTTCCGCCGATCTTCAAGGAAACGGGGACGGCGAACGTCATCGGAGAAGCCGTAGTGCGAGCCGTTCTCATGGAAAAGTCAGGAGCGAAGGGACCGAGATTGCTGATCGACGACGGAGTTGCGCATGCGATTGCCGATGCGCCTTGCGCGTGGCTCATCGATCGCGCGGAATCGATTCCGGAAGTTCTCTGGCTCCTTCCGGTCGATCCTACGGGCGATCTTTTTCGACTTCGCGCCATCGCAGAGGGAATCGTCAGATCGTTTCTTGCCGCTGAAGGTGCGGCTGCAATTCACTACGTTGCGTATGTTGATCTGTTGATTCGCTCGTTGACGCGTTTGCGTCAGCACCGCGAGCAGGAGGCACTTGCGCTCGTCACGCGAATCCATCTCGATGCGATCGAGGCGCGACTCGAAGACATTCTCTCCAGAGATGCACCGCTCGAACATCGAGCGTTGCGGCGCCTTCGCAAACTCAGGGTGTAGTTTCGAACCGCTCCAAAATCTTCAACACCAACGAGGTGAACGCCCCCTGCACCCGCTGCGTGGTGTCCATCACTTCCTGATGCGTGAGTTTCTGCTTCAGGATTCCTGCGGCCATGTTCGTGATGCAGGAGATGCCGAGGACGGGGATGCCCATTTGCGAGGCGGCGATGACTTCGGGTGCGGTCGACATGCCGACGGCATCCGCACCGAGCACGCGGAACGCGCGGATTTCCGCCGGCGTCTCGTACGTCGGGCCCGACAAAAACAGATAGACGCCTTCTTTGAGATCGAGGCCGAGCTCGCGGCCGACTTCTTTGGCGATGTCGCGCAGTGCTTCGGTGTAGGCGTCGGTCATGTCGGGGAAGCGCACGCCGAGGTCGTCGATGTTCGGACCGCGCAGCGGATTCACTCCCGAGAGATTGATGTGATCGGAGATCAGCATCAGATCGCCGGCGATGTAGGACGTGTTGATGCCGCCGGCTGCGTTCGTGACGACCAGCTTCTTGATGCCGAGGCGGCCGAGGACGCGCGCGAGGAACATCACCTCACTCATCTCGTAGCCTTCGTAGAAATGCACGCGGCCCTGCATCACTGCGACCGGCAGCTTGCCTGCGTGTCCGAGGATCAGGCGGCCCTGATGGCCGAGCACCGTGGACGCGCGCGCGCCCGGGATCTCGCCGTACGGAATCGCGGTCTCGATCTCGATCGCGTCGACGACGTGGCCGAGCCCCGATCCGAGGATGAGGCCGACTTCCGGAACGATACTGCTCTTGCTGCGGATGAAAATCACTGCTTCGTTGATGGCGCTGATCGTCATGCGCGCGGAGTATAAATCTCGAACACCTTTCGTTGACACCGGCGTCCTCATCAACGACCATCACCGCGCGGCAACGCAATCAAGACAAGACGGAGTGAACTATGGAGCGATTCACGGCGCTGATCGGATTCTTTGCGATCCTTGCGATTGCGTGGCTGCTGTCGAACAACCGCAAGGCCATCAAGTGGCGGCCGGTGGTTTGGGGACTCGTGCTGCAGATCGCGGTGGCCGTGCTCGTCCTGAAGGGCGAGCTCATCGAAGGAGCGCTCACGCCGATCGCGCTGGCGCTGACGCACGCCGGTGCGGCATGGGTGCTGATTGGACTCGCGATCATTGCCTGGTTCATCGCACGATTCGCCGCGGCCGCAGCGAAGGGCGTCTGGATCGCGTTCGGCGTCGCTGCCACCTATTTCTTCCTCACGTTCAATCTCCTACACTTCATCTTCGTGACGATGAAGCATGTCGTCACGAAGCTGATCGGCTTCACGGCGGAAGGCGCGAAGCTGGTGTTCGGCCCGTTGGGCGATCCCGCGACGCTGGGTGTCATCTTCGCCACGCAGATCCTGCCGACGATCATCTTCATCGCTTCGATCTTCGCGATCCTCTACTACATCGGCGTGATGCCGATCGTCGTGCGCTTCTTCGCGAAGCTCATGCTGCGCTTCATGGGCACGTCGGGCGCGGAGTCGACGTCGGTTGCGGCGTCGATCTTCATGGGCCAGACCGAGGCGCCGCTGACGATCCGTCCGTTCCTCGATCGGATGACGCAATCCGAGCTGATGACGGTCATGACCGCCGGCATGGCGCACGTGTCGGGCGGCATCATGGCGGCGTACGTGATGATCGCGAAAGTCGACGTTTTGCACCTGCTCACCGCGGTGATCATGACCGCGCCCGGCGCGATCATGATGTCGAAGATGATCGTGCCGGAAACCGAGCAGCCGGAGACCGGCGGCGAGGCGAAGATCGATGTGCCCAAGCAGGACGTCAACGTCATCGACGCCGCGGGGCGTGGAGCGATCGAGGGGTTGCATCTCTCGCTCAACGTGGCCGGAATGCTGATCGCGTTCGTCGCGCTCGTCGCGCTGATCAACGGCTCGTTCGGATACGTGCACGACTGGCTTGCGGCTGTGGCTCCGGCCGTCGCGGCATATTTCCCGGCCAGCCTCGACACGCTGCTGGGATGGATCTTCCGGCCGATCGCCTGGGCCATGGGCGTGTCGTGGAAGGATGCGCCGGTCGTCGGCCAGCTCCTCGGCACGCGCATGGTCCTCAACGAGTTCATCGCCTTTCTGAACCTCGGCAAGATTCCGGAAGGCGTGCTCGATCCGCGCAGCAAGATCATCGTCACGTACGCGCTCTGCGGTTTCGCAAACTTCTCGTCGATCGCGATTCAGATCGGCGGCATCGGCTCGCTCGCGCCGTCGCGGCGCAGCGATCTCGCGCGCCTCGGTCTGCGCGCGATGCTCGCGGGAACGCTCGCGAACTTTTTGACCGCGACGATCGCAGGGATGTTGTTGTAGAGGCGGGGCGATGTGGCACAGACACTCCTGTCTGTGCGCCCCGCGCGGGACGAGCCGATGCACGCTGGGCTCCGGTCTCCCGAGTGCGCACAGACAAGAGTGTCTGTGCCACATTCGAGCGCGAATGGCCGCTTCTTCATCAGCAAGATTGCCGTGAGGGGATTCGCTCACGCTTTGCGCGATATGGAAACAAGGAGAGCTTCCAGATCAGCAGCGAGCGGCGATTCGAACGTCATCGCGACGTCCGTGCGTGGATGCGGAAGGGTGATGCGTGCGGCATGCAGCGCCTGTCGCGGAAACGACGACAGCGCCTTCTGCACGAGCTTGTCCGGAATGCCGCGCCACTGCGGTCCGGAGTAGGCCGGATCGCCGACGATCGGATGGCCGAGGTGTTTCATGTGCACGCGAATCTGATGCGTGCGTCCCGTGCGCAGACTGCAGCGAACGAGCGATACGCCGCGGAGCCGGCGCACGACTTCGTAGTCGGTGATCGCGCGCCGTCCGTTGGTAACGATCGCCATCTTCTTCCGATCGCGCGGGTCGCGGCCGATCGGCGCGTCGACGGTTCCGCGCTCCTGCGCGGGTGTGCCGTACACGAGCGCGAGGTACTCCTTCCGCACGCGCTCCGTGTTCCACGCTGTGGTGAGCTTGCGATGCGCGACATCATTCTTCGCGATCACCATCACGCCGCTCGTGTCTTTGTCGAGCCGGTGCACGATGCCGGGGCGCAGCTCACCGCCGACGCCGCTGAGATCCTTCACGTGAAAGAGCAGCGCGTTGACGAGCGTTTGATCGGGATGACCCGCAGCGGGATGCACGACGAGTCCCGCGGGCTTGTCAATGACGACGAGGTCGTCGTCCTCGAAGAGAATCGTGAGCGGCAGGTCCTGCGACTCGATGGAAGCGGGCGCGGGCGCTGGAATGTCGATCTCGATTTGTTGTCCGAGCTCGACGCGCTGCGAAGGTTTTGTCGCGGTTCGCGTGTCAATACGGACGTGGCCTTGCTCGACGAGACGCGCGAGAAAACTGCGGCTGTGATCGGGGAAGAGCTCGCCGAGAGCGCGGTCGAGACGGAGGCTCGCCTCGAGCTCGCTGACGGTGGCGGCGCGCGTTTCATTCATGCGAAGAGGAGCATGTGACGAAGTTCAAACTCCATCCGTATACGAAGGCGAAAGTTTATTTCGAAGAAACGGTCGTTAGTCTAGAATGCGTAAACGTCAGCCTCGACTCGGTAGTCAGATCAAAAAATCACAAGTTGTGTTTAAAGGGGAGATTATGTTCAACGTGAAGAAGCTTGGGGTAGCGGCGGCGCTGCTCCTGTGCGCCGTCGGCGCGTCGGCGAGCAACTTCCGGGGCGCTGACCAAGTGTACGTCCCGGCTGCTGGCCATACCGCAGGTTCGAGCGGCACGTTCATTTCGGACGTGTTCCTTTCGAATCTGAGCGATAGCAATGTCAGCGTTTCGGTCATCTACTCAGCAGGTGCCGGTGGAACGCAGACGGAGTTCAAGAACATCATCCAGCTCGCGCCGCGCGAGCGCAAAGAGTTCACCGACTTCTTCGTCAGCGCGCTGGGTCTCACGGGCGGATTCGGTCAGCTCATTTTCAACGGATGCGTGACCGGCGGAAACTGCTCGGCCACGAATCAGGACACAAACGGATTCAGCCCGGACTTCCGCGACATCGCGGTGTTCAGCCGCATTTACTCGATTCCGCCGGGCACGACGCTCTCGCAGAATCCTCCGACGCAGGGTCAGGACTTCTCCGGCATTCCCTGGTATCACTACGTGACGTCGCAGCAGGCAGCGAACGGTCTCGACAAGGTGTTCATCACCGGCATCAAGCAGACCGGCTCGACCGGCCAGGCAGGCACGTACCGCAGCAACATCGGCATCGTCAACGCGTCGCAGTACTCGACGACGACGATCGTGGTGAAGCTCTTCAACGGCGCGACCGGCGCGCAGATCGGCAGCAACTTCACGCAGCAGCTTTCGCCGCTCGGCCACGTGCAGGCGAACCTCTCGAACATGTTCCCCGGCTTCACAGGCAGCAACGTCTACGTGACGGTCGAGCAGACCGGCAGCGTTTCGACGGGCAGCGATGTTCCGGCGTCGTGCGGATCCGAGGGTTGCCCCGGCTTCCTCGCGTACGGCTCGGTGCTCGACAACGTCAGCGGCGACGCGACGACGCTCGAAGCGGTGTACCTCAAGGCGCTCGACAGCAGCGCGATCAACGCCATCTACGGTGGCTCGGGCAAGCCGCCCCTCCGCCGCACCGTCAAGCACTAAATTCACGACTCGGGCTTCGGCCCGCTTTCGAAAGGCCGCGCATTCGCGCGGCCTTTTTTGTTGTGTGACGTATCATTTCGCCGGTCCCCATGCATTCTCCTCGCACGCGCCGCGTCCAGCGCATTCATCTGGCGAAGCCGCTGATCGCGCGCCTCGGCGCGGCACAGGTGGTCCTCGTCGACATCAGCATCCTCGGCGCGCGCATCGAACATCACGTTCCGCTCACCGCCGGCGCGCACTCGAATCTCTATTTCAAATGGGACGACGATGAGATCGAAACCGCATGCCGCATCGTGCGCTCGCGGCTCGAGCGTTTCTCCGTCGGCGCGGATGGCTTGACCGTCTATCACTCCGGTCTCGAGTTCGAGAACATGCCGGCGGCGACGAAGCAGCGCCTGAAGCAGATGATCGCGCGCTTCATCACGCGCGCGCTCGAAGAGCAGAAGCTCAACGCGCGCGGTGTGATGCCGCAGCACGACGTCGACAAGATGCCGATCTTCCGCTCCGGTGGCCTGCTGACGGCAAACCGAAAGGACGTGAAGGAAGCCGTCGGCACTGCGGTCATGCCTGCCGCGCGCGTCGCGAAGGAGAGCGGCTACGTTTGCTATCAACTCGAGAACAGTCAGTGGCGGCGCAAGCGGACTCATGATCCCGGACAGCCGCTCGACGGATTCACGATCTCGGCGATGGAAGACATCGCGCAAGTCGAGCTCTTGTGCGACGCATACCTCCGTTCGGATCGCGAAGGACGGCGCCTGATTCAGCTCTTCGCGCAGCTCAGCATCATGGATGACGACGGCAACGCCGCTCAGGGCCGTTTCGAGCCGTGACTGCCAACTGCCAACCGCCAACTGCTAGTCACCGTCCGGCTCGGGCTCGCCGAGCATGGAGGCTTTGCGATGGCGGAACTTCCCGGTAGCGAGCAGAGCCGGCAGGAGCGTGATGGACGCCAGACAGCTCAACGCGATGCCGACGACCGCCGACAAACCGATCGAGCGCACGCCGGGATAGTGCGAGATGGCGAACGACGCGAAGCCGACGATCGACATCAGCGCCGCGAGCACGACCGCACGCGCGGTGTCGTCGGCGTTGTGCGCGTATTCATCGGGCGATTCGTCGTAGCGCTGCAGCATATAGACGGCGTAGTCGGTTGCCGTGCCGACCAGCATCAGCCCGATGAAGATGTTCATGAAGTTGAACGTATAGCCTGATATGCCCATGAAGCCGAGCATGCACGTGCAGCCGGCGATGAACGGCACGAACACGAAGCAGGCACGCGTGAACGAGCGGAATCCGATCCAGAGCAATCCGAAGACGACGACGAAGCCGAGGAAGCTCGCGCGGATGGCGTCGGCAAGCACGATCGTACGCAGCGTCTGGGAGATGAGGTTCACGCCGGTGAGCACGCCCTCCGGATGCCGTCTGCGGAACTCCTGCAACTCGTCGGGAAGAAAACGCGGCCAGCGGCCGGTCTTCGGATAGAGATAGACGATGGACATCGCGCCGTCCGCGGTCTTCTTGATGAAGCGGCGGACGGTGTCGTCCAGCCCGAGCTCCTGCAGCTTCTCGATCGTCAGTGGTTGCTGCTGTTCCAGCGCCTGACGGAACCGCACGAGAAAAGCGTCGTAGGCGTCGGGGCGAAAGCCGTTGCTGATGAGCGCCTGGCGGAACGTGCGCTCGATGCGCGGATACGAAAACGCATCGTCGGATCCTGCCCGCAGGCGCTCGATGATCTGATGCTGTTGCGCCTCACTGGGCAGGAACGTTGCGATCGATTGATACGACCCGATCACGCCTTTCTGCTGGATTGCCTCGAGCTCGGGCAGCGCGGCCTGGGTCTTGGCGATGGCATCGCCCGGTGTCGCTGCGCGCACGCCGTACATCATTCCTTCGAAGGCCTGACCGAATTTCTCCGTCACCATCTCCTGCAGACGCACGCCTTCGTTGCCTTTCGAACGGAGGTTCTGCAATTCGTCGCTGAAACGCAGGCGCGCCGCGCCGAATGAAGCGATGGCCACGAACACGCTCCATACCAGGATCATCCCGCGCGGGTGGGCGATGCTGATGTGCACGAGCTTCTGCGTGCCGTAAGAGCGCACTTGCAGCGTGCGCTTTCCTTCGCGGCGCCGCTCGATCACGATCAGCAACGCGGGGAACACGAACACGACGCACAGGAGAAACACGAGGATGCCGCTGCCGGTGAGGAACCCGAGCTCCGTCATGCCGCGGAAGTCGGTAGCCAGAAATGCATAGAACGTTGCGGC
>DATKFO010000073.1:0-4908 GCA_035544355.1 Thermoanaerobaculia bacterium | reverse complement strand
CCTCGCCGTCTTTTTCGTCGCGGATGAAGATCGGCTCATCGTGCAGCGGCGTGCGGTTCTTGTTCAGATCCTTCACGAACGAGACGATGCCGCCTTCGTAGCAAAACTCGTGATGCTTCTCCGTGCGCTCGTCGACGATCGCGATGAACACGCCGGAGTTGAGGAACGCGAGCTCGCGGAGACGCTGCGAAAGCGTCTCGTAGTTCATCTCGGCGACGGAAAAGATCTCGCTGTCGGCCTTGAAGGTGACTTTCGTCCCCCGCCGCGTGGTCTTCTCGCCCTTCTCGATCGGCACGGTCGGAATGCCGCGCTCGTAGCGCTGGCGCCAAACATTGCCGTCGCGATGAATCTCGAGCTCGAGCCACTCGGAAAGGAAGTTGACGACGGAGACGCCGACGCCGTGCAGACCGCCGGAGACTTTGTACGAGTTGTTGTCGAATTTTCCGCCGGCGTGCAGCTCGGTCATGATGACTTCGGCCGCGCTGCGGTTCTCTTCTTTGTGCAGATCGACCGGAATGCCGCGGCCGTTGTCCTCGACCGTCACGGAGTTGTCGAGGTGGATCGTGACGGTGACGCGATCGGCATAACCGGCGAGCGCCTCGTCGATCGCGTTGTCGACGACTTCGTACACCATGTGGTGCAGGCCGCTGACGTCATCGGTGTCGCCGATGTACATCCCCGGGCGCTTGCGGACGGCGTCGAGTCCTTTGAGGACTTTGATGTCTTCTGCTGTGTAATTTTCTGCCATTTGTCGGACGGCGGAACTAACGCATCAAACCTGCGGAAAATTGCTGTTTCTACCCGAAATCTCTGGTGGCCGTAACTCTCCCATTTTCAATCGATAGGCGGCGGTGCGGACCGGCTTCGAGCGCGTGGAGAACGACCTCTTTGGCCGACGTTGCGAAGAGCTGCGTCGAAGCGGGCAGTTTTGTCAGCAGAGCCTGCAGGATTTCGAGGTCGAGCTCGGCATCGATGTCGTCGAGCAGAAACAGCGGCGGCTCGTCCTGCCGGCGGCGAAACAGCTCGAGTTTCGCGAATTTCAGGAACAGCACGATCATCTTCTGCTCGCCACCGGAAAGCACTTCCGCTGCGGGACGGCCGTCGATGACGAAGTCGATGTTGTCGCGTTGCGGTCCGACGAGCGACATGCGCGCGCGCAGCTCGGCGCGTCTGTCGAAGGCATCGACGAGGCTCGGCCGATACAGCAGCTCGACGTTCGCGACGTGATAGCCGTGTCGCGCAACGATGTCGCGGAATGCCACTGCGAGATCGGCGGCGTAAGCGTCACGTGCGCGATGCACGACCGCCGCCGCAGTGCGAAGCTCGTCATCCCATGCATCGAGCGACGCCGGTGTCTCTCGCTTCGTCGCGACGTCATGCAGCAACGCATTGCGCTGTTTGAGCACGCGTCCGTAACGCGTGAGCTGCTCGAGGTACGCAGGATTCAAGCTCGCAATGCCGCGATCGAGAAACCGCCGCCGCTCCTCGGGCGCACCACGCAGGATGTCGAGCCGCGCACTCGAATACGCAAACACGCTCATCGCGTGCAGGTACGCAGGCAGCGTCACCTTCTCGCCGTTGATCATCAGCACGCGCCTGGGCCCGTTGGCCGTTCGCCGTTCGCCGTTCGCCGTGGACCCCCGCCCTTCCTCGGCCAACGGCCAACGGTCAACGGCCGACGACGAAGCGCCGAGCCCCACCGAGAGCGTTTTCTCCAGATCCTGGCGTTCCAGCGCGCCGCTGACGAACACGTTCGCTTCGTGAAATCGGAAAACGCTCGCGATGCGGCTCGTGCGGAACGACTTCGTCGTGGCGAGAAAGTAGATCGCCTCGAGAACGTTCGTCTTCCCCTGGCCGTTGCGTCCGATGAGCAGGTTCGTGGTGGGATGAAACGCCGTCTCCGCGGCGATGAGGTTGCGGAAGTTCTGTGTCGTTAGACTTCGAAGCTTCACGCGAGCCGCATCGGCATCACGACGTACAAGTAGTCGTACGGCAGATCATCGGCGCTCGGCGCCGGCCGTCCGATGCACTGGCTGTTCTCGTCTTTCAAATCGAGCGACACGCTCTGCGTGTCCGCGGCGCTGAGAAAGTCCATCACGTACGCGGCATTGAGTCCGACGAAGAACGGCTGACCGGCGTAGTCGATGGGAACCGTCTCGCGCGCATCACCGAGCTCGGGATTCGTCGACGACACCGTCAACTTGCCGGGCGCGAAATCGAAGCGGATCGCGCGGGTACGCTCGTTCGCGACGAGTGAAATGCGCTTGATCGTCGAGAGCAGCCGCTCCCGATCCACCATGACGCGGCGATCGTTGTCGCGTGCAATCACTTCCATGTAGTTCGGAAAGTTGACATCGATCATGCGTGCGAGCAGACGGCGATCGCCCGCTTCGAAGAAGAGCTGGTTTTCGGAGACACCAAACTGCACGGTGCCTTCGTCGTTCGCTTCGAGACGAAGAATTTCATCGAGCGCTTTGCGCGGAATCAGGATCGTGAGATCGGATCCCTTCTTTCCTTTGCCGTTGCCGCCTTTCGGAAAGTTGATCAGCGCCATGCGATGACCGTCGGTCGCGACCATCTCCATCTTCGACGGTTGCACTTTCAGAAGCGCGCCGTTGAGCTGGAAGCGCGTTTCTTCGTGCGTGATCGCGAACTTCACCTTCGCGACCATCGTCTTCAGCTCATCGAGCGCGATCGTGTACGCATCGTCCACGTTCACGCTCGGCAGCGTCGGGTAATCCTCCGCGGGTAGTCCGAGGAGGCGGAACTTCGCTGTGCCCGACTCGATGAGCATCGAGTTGTTTTCCTGCAGATTCATGTGCACGTCGTCGTCGGGAAGCGATCGAACGACGTCGAAGAGTCGCTTGGCTTCGATCGTTACGCCGCCGGGCGTCGTGACTCGCGCCGAGCACGAGCTGAGAATCGTGACGTCGAGATCCGTGGCCGCGATCTGAAGCCGTCCGTCGGCTGCCTTCAGAAGAACGTTCGACAAAATCGGGATCGTCGAACGCTTCTCGACGACTCCCTGGCAAAGCTGGAGTTCTTTCTGAAGATCAGCTTTTGCGACAGTCAGCTCCATGTTTCTTCCTTCAGACCGAGTCTTTTCTTTATTGGTGGTGGTAGTGATAGTCGGTGCGGAAAACGCACTCGCTTGCTGCAAAGTTCTCGAAAGTATAGCAGTCGGTCGATTTCTGAACTGCGGGTTTCGCTCGGAAAAAACACCGGATATTTCTTCGATTTTCCGCAGCGAGCGTCGCGTTCGCCGCGATGGTGTTTCTCATCCACATCTTTTCATGAGATCGATCCGCAGCGGTTGCGGATTTCGTCATCGAAGCTGTTTCGTCAGGATTTCGATGACGTTCGCGAGACCGGAATCACTCTCGACGAGACGCGTGATCTTCTCGACGGAGTGCATCACGGTCGAGTGATGCTTGTTGTTGAACTGCTTTCCGATCTCCGGATACGAGAGATCCGTCAGCTCCTTGCAGAGATACATCGCGACCTGGCGGGGAAAGACGATCGTCTGCGCATTCGTCTTCGAACGGAGATCGTTCGATTTGAGTCCGTACTGCGCCGCGACGACTTTGGTGATCTCGTTCACGGTGATCGGCTTGTTCTCTTTCGAGAGCACGTCCTTCAGCGCTTCCTTCACGACGTCGACGGTGATCGACTGACCCGCGAGTGACGCGAAGACGATCACGCGATTCAGATTGCCTTCGAGCTCGCGGATGTTGCGAACGCGCTCGGCGAGAAACATCGCCACGTCATGCGAAAGATCGACGCGGCGCTCTTCCGCCTTCTTGCGAAGGATCGCGATCTTCGTTTCGAGATCGGGCGGTTGAATGTCCGCGGTGAGCCCCCATTCGAAGCGCGAGCGAAGACGTTCTTCGAGCGGCGTGATCTCGCGCGGCGGACGATCGGACGTGAACACGATCTGCTTTTGCGATTCGTAGAGCGCGTTGAACGTGTGGAAGAACTCTTCCTGCGTTCGCTCTTTGCCGGCGATCGATTGGATGTCGTCGAGGAGCAGCGCGTCGACGGATCGATATTTTTCGCGGAACGGCGCCATGCGGTCGTAGCGGATCGACGTGATCAACTCCGTCACGAAGTTCTCGGCCGACATGTAGACGACTTTGATCGCGGGATGCCGCTCGCGCAGCTTCTGCCCGATGGCTTGAATCAAGTGCGTCTTCCCGAGCCCCGATCCGCCATAGATGAACAGCGGGTTGAAGGATCCGGATGGATTCTCGGCAATCGACAACGCAGCCGCGTACGCGAGTTGATTCGAGTTGCCGACGACGAACGAGTCGAATTTGTATCGCGGGTTGAAGACCGCGACCGGAATGTCGTTGTTGACCGGAATCGGCGCCGGCACGAACGAAAGATCATCGCCTGCGACGACGAAGTGAACCTGGATCCGTTCCGGCGAAAGCTCGTTCAGAAGCGAGCGGATCTGGCCGCCAAAGCGCTCCCGGATCTCGTCGATGTGCCGTTGCGAAGGCA
This sequence comes from Thermoanaerobaculia bacterium, assembly GCA_035544355.1. GTDB lineage: Bacteria > Acidobacteriota > Thermoanaerobaculia > Gp7-AA8 > Gp7-AA8 > DATKFO01. Next base: position 405 of record DATKFO010000073.1, on the reverse strand, counting down.
CGCCGATATCGAGGGTGTCGCTCTTTTGGGCGAGAAATCGGGTGCGCGAAAGCCAGTTGTCATAGTCCGCCCTGTCAATGACTTGCTCGAGGCGTGAAAGGAGCTGGCTCCAGACGTTCATGGGGGCGCTGACCGACTTCTATCTCTCTGAGAATCCACAACTTTTCCACAATCTGCGGAAATTATGGCTCTATTTGAGGGGGACGGAGTCTAGCACGAAAAAAGTGAACGTTGGCTAGTGTTGCGGCAAGGGGTCATGGGTCACTTTCGCCGGAAACTGTAACAAGATAGCCGGACATCGCCGGACATGGCCGGACAAATGATGTGACGCATCACGGTTCCCCACCACAGCCGATGTAGAAAATCATGATCACGCGCGTCGTATCCTCGGTTACGTCGATCGCG
>DATKFO010000072.1:0-10166 GCA_035544355.1 Thermoanaerobaculia bacterium | reverse complement strand
CGGGTGGCGTAGAAGCTCGGTCACGACGGCGGACGAGAGCCGGGCGGAGACGACGAGGCGTTTCGCAAACCGTGTCATGACTGCCGCGTTTCGATCCGCGATCTTGATCTCCCGGATTTCCGCCTCGGCCTCCTCGACATCCGCGAGCTCGATCTCGACATCGTGCAGGCCTTTGTCTGCCGGTGCGGTCTGTGCCTTGAAATGCGGATGGAACGGCCCGAACCACTGAACGAAAGGGAGGTCGCGAATGGCATCCGCTTCCTCACCGTCCGCGGCAACGATGCAGCCGTTTTGTGGCACTGCCACGATGATCCTGCCGCCGGCGCGCTCGACGGCATCGCTCCAGGATGCGATCGTCGGGCCGATGAACTGCACGACGTAAAGGCCGCGCACGGAAGCGGGATAGTTATAGATCAGCTGATCCGTCGAAATGGTCAAATCGACTCCGCGCCGTGTATCGAGGTTGCCGCCTGGAAGGAACAGCACGTCGAAGTCGTCACGTGCGGTGAAGCGCATACCAGCTGCCGTCAGTTTCTCCGACAGATGCGGGACTTCCTGTCGAGGAACCGTGATGACGCGATAGTTGCCGTATTGAGCGACGTCTTCGCCTCCCAATGCGGCAGGCAGGAGCAACGATCGATTACGGCCGTCGGCCCATTCGATCAGAATCTTGGTGGTATCGGGCTTCGGTCTCCGCTCGGCGAAAGCGGCAGGTTGCAAGGTGTATAAAGCCAGCGCAACCGCCATGCATGAACGGACGACGTACAGATATTGGGATCGCGAAGTGGATCTCATCGTGCTTCTCCTTGACGTCCAAGGTAGGCACTTCGATGAGAGCAAATGTTGAGGATTTGTGGGAAATTTATGGAAGTACTGCTGCGCGATGGTGCGCTTGCGAACGCCGCAGTCCAAACTGCAAGCCCGTTGAAATGTTCGGATGGCCAGGAGGCGACTCGGGTTGCCGCACCCTAGCCAGACGGCTCGCAACCGAAGGTCTCAATGTGAAATCGAATCGCGGAGCGCACATCCACGAGCGCTTCATCGTAGGAATCGCCCTGTCCGATCACCACGCCGCGTAGTCCAACCGGATATGCGACGTATCCATCGTCGTGTCGCTCAACCACGATCTTGATACGGCTCATGACAGGAGTATAGCGTTCGCGCCGCGAATGAAACCCAACGACCCGTCCGACGACCTCGCCATCAATCCGCGCGACACGGATTTCGCGCCGCTCGATTTTCGCGAGCTGTTCGGCAACGACCATCCCGTCATTCTCGAGATCGGGTCGGGGAAGGGGCGATTCCTTATCAGCACCGCCATGGAGCGGCCGGACGTGAATCTCCTCGGCATCGAGAAGGCGTTGCACTATCACCGCGTGATCCGCGAGCGCGTGCGCAAGCGCGGCCTCACGAACATCCGCCTCGTCAATCACGACGCGTTTCTCGTGCTGCAGAAGATGATCGCGGACGCGTCGATCGCCGAGGTGCATATTTACTTTCCGGATCCTTGGCCGCGGAAGAAGGAGCAGAAGCGGAGGATCATCCGCGCCGAAGTGCTCGACGAAATCCGCCGCGTGCTCGTGCCGGGCGGCTGCGGCGTGTACGTCACCGATCATCGCGAGTACTTCGAAGTCGCGGCGCCGCTCATCGCGCAGCACTTCCGATCGGAGACGCGCGTGCCCGGCCCCGACGACCCACCGCGCACGAACTACGAGGCGAAGTATCGGGCGGAAGGGCGGGAGATCTACGAGGTTCGCTTCGGGAAGTAGGTGCACAGGTTCATAGGCGCACAGGTGCATAGGGAACCCCTGTGAACCTATGCACCCGAACCTATGAACCTCTGCACCTCTGCACCTACAATCCCCTCGTGCGCATCCTCGGCGTCGATCCCGGTTCCGTGACCACTGGCTTCGGCGTGATCGACTCCATTCGCGGGCGGCTTTCGCTCGTCGAGCAGGGCTCGATCGGGACGCCGCGCGGTGCGGAGTTGCCGCTGCGGCTTGCGAAGATCTATGACGAGCTCGTGGCGCTCATCGCGCGCACGTTGCCGATCGCGATTGCGGTCGAGACGCCGTTCGCGGGACACAACGTGAAGAGCCTCATCCAACTCGCGCACGCGCGCGGCGTGATCCTCCTTGCGGCGCGCAACGCGGGACTCGAGATCTTCGAGTACGCTCCGCGATCCGTGAAGAGCGCGGTCGTCGGCTACGGCGCCGCGGAAAAGGAACAGGTCGCGAAGATGGTGCGGATGCTGCTCCCGGATTGCTCGACGTTGAAGATGACCGCCGATGCCTCCGACGCGCTGGCGATCGCAATCTGTCACGCACACACGGCGGGAACGAGCGCGCGAATGGCCGTGAATCGATGAGCGCATCCCTCCCGCAGGAACAGGCGACCGAATCCGACCTTCGCTTGCCGGCCGAACGCGGACCCATCGCACGCACCTTCAGCGCACTTCGCTATCGCGATTTTCGTCTGGTCTGGCTCGGCGCGCTGACGTCGACGACCGGCACGTGGATGCAAACCGTCGCGCAGGGATGGGTCGTCCTCACGATGACGAACTCCGCGTTCCTCCTCGGCGTCGACGGATTCCTCGCCACCGGTCCGATGCTGATCTTCTCGCTGTTCGGCGGCGTCGTCGCCGACCGCGTCGAGCGCAAGAAGATCATGCTCTTCTCGCAGTACCTGCAGATGACGTTCGCGTTCATCCTCGCCGCGCTGATCTTCTCCGGCAACGTGAAGGTGTGGCACATCTTCCTGCTCTCGTTTCTCACCGGCAGCGCGCAATCGTTCAGCGGGCCCGCATACATCTCGCTTCTGCCGCTGCTCGTGCCACGCGAGGTGATTCCGAACGCAATCGCGATGAACTCGATGCAGTTCAACCTCGCGCGCGTGATCGGACCTGTGCTCGCGGGACTCGCGCTGGCCGCCTGGGGCGCGGCCATCTGCTTCGGTCTGAACGGACTCTCGTTCTTCGCAGTGATCATCGCCTTTCTGATGATCCGTCCGCAGGCGGTGAACACGACCAGCGAGAAGCTCGGCATCGTCGAGGAGATGAAAGAGGGATTCCGATTCGTCGCCAGCCGCCGCACGCTGCTCGTGCTCACGTTCCTCGCCTTCGCCGGCACGTTTCTCGGGATGCCGATCGTCACGTTCCTCCCGGTCGTCGCGAAGTCGATCTTCCATCTCGGCGCGCGCGGGTACGCGATGATGATGACGACGTACGGACTCGGATCGGTGACGGGCGCGATCGCGGTCGCGGCGACGGCGCATTCGCCGCGCAAGGGCCGCATCGCGCTGCTGCTGCAACTCGGATTCGCGTGTTTGCTCGTCGCGTTCGCGATGTCGCGATCGCTGCCGCTCAGCCTCGTCATCGCGTTCTTCGCCGGCATGTGCATCGTCGGCGTGATCTCGCTCTACAGCTCGCTCGTGCAGCTCACCACGAGCGACGCCATGCGCGGCCGCGTGATGTCGATCTTCATGCTCGCGTTCCGCGGCGGCATGCCGCTCGGCAACCTCATCGCGGGATTCGTCGCGCAGCGCTGGTCGATCTCCACCGCGCTCGCCGTGAACGGCAGCGTCCTCGCGACCGTCGCACTGATTTTCATTTTGCGCGGCACGAAGCTCGACGAAGACCCGGCGGCCTTGTAAACACTGAAAACGATGCCGGACGGCGTTGGGTCACTTCAAGAGAGCTCCTCGGCCAGCGCGACGATGATCCCCGCTGGGCCTCGCATGTAGCAGAGTCTGTACTTGTCCTCGTACTGGACCACCTCGCCGACGAGCTCGGCGCCGCCGGCGCGCAGGCGAGCGACTGTGTCGTCGACGCTTTCGACGGTGAACATGGCGCTCCGGAGGCCCAGTGCGTTCGGCGGCGCGATCGCCGGTTCGATCTCGACCAGTTTTGGATTGCGAAACTTCGTCAGCTCGAGCCGCCCGTGCCCATCCGGGGTCCGCATCATCACGATGTCGACCTGGACACCTTCGAGCCCGTTGACGCGGTCCACCCATGGGCCCTCGACCGGTGCTTTTCCTTCGACCGTCATGCCCAGCGTGGTGAAAAAAGCGATCGCCGCTGCAAGGTCGTCGACGACGACGCTGACGTGGTCCAATCTCTTGATCGTCATGTTCCTTGTCTAGCAGAGGCCGTGCCGCGGCGGACTACAATCTTTCCATAATGCTTGATCCGCAATTCCAGCCGATCCAGGAAGCGATCGAGCGCGGCGAGTTCGTCGCGGCGCTGAAGTTGCTCGACGCGCAGGCCGATCATCCTGACGTCTCGCTTCTCCGCGTTCGTGCCTATCGCGCGCTTGGAGCCAACACGCTCGCTCTTTCCTCGCTGGAGCAACTGCTTACCACTCGCAGTAGCGACGACGATCTGGCGGAACAATGCCTCGTCCTCTCCGCCCTGGGACGAAACGAAGAAGCGAGAACGATCGCGTTGTCGATGAATCAAACGATCGCGGCTCGGTCCAAGGTGCTCGCGGCCGGACTTCGCTTCGAAGAAAAATACGGCGAAGCCTTGCAGGTGATCGACGCAGGCATCAAGGCGTCCGGGAGATCTTCGATCCTGCTCGCGGAGCGCGCCGCAATTCTCGGCGATCTCTTGAATCAGCAGGGTGATGCGGCGCAGGCGTGGGCGGACATGCTCGATGCGCTGAAGGACTCCGTTCACGACACTGCGTGGGGAATGCTCGTTCTCACGTTCTCCCGCTTGCATGAAAACGAGGTCAAGGCGCGTCTCGAGCAAATGAACGATCAAACCAAAGATCCGTTCTTTCTTTTGCGCCTCGGGCATTTTCATCGCGAGATGAAGCGGCCGGCCGAGGCACTGAGATTCGTGGAGCTCGCATTCGCCGATCCGCAAACGTTCAAGTCCGAATTCGCGCACGTGCTTCGGATCGCCGCGCTGGACGAGGCCGGCGATTCGGATGAAGCGGCTACGGCGGCTCAGGCGGCGCTGCAGCGGTTTCCCGACAACATGAGGTTCGCATATCAGCTCGTTCCGCTCGCTCTCGGCCTGGGACGATTCGACCTCGCGGATGAAGGACTGCAGGCACTCGAGAAGAGGAAGGGCGTGACGCTCGAATTGGCCGGCCATCGCATCGACTTTCTTCGCCTGCAGGGAAAAACGACAGACGCGCTCGCGCTGGCCGCCCACCATGTCGATGACGCCGGAAAGTCGCCGGAGTTGTTGCGCAACATTGCCTACCTATATGCGATTTGCCGCCGCTACGCTGCTGCCCGCGAGCTACTCGACAAACATTCGTCGGACAGCGACTCGGTCCTCGCGACGAAGATCCTGATCCGCATCATCGAAGGCGATTTCGAGGACGCATTGCGCGTTGCGGAAGGGGTCAAAGTCGCGAGTGCGGCGGTGCTCGGTCTCAAAGCGTGGCTCCTCGCGTATCAAGCGAAATTCGACGAAGCGCACGCGCTGCTCGACCATGCCGAGACGCTGAACATCGACTCGACGCCGAAGACCGTTCGCGTCGAAGTGCTGCTGATGGAAGGGAAGCTCGACAAGGCGCTCGAGAAAGCGCGGGCGGCGTTCGCGGAGCTGCCGCGCAATCTGGATGTATTGCTCAACCTTGCGCAGATTCATCTCGCGCGGAACGAGCGAAAAGAGGCGCTCGAATTTGCGCGACTCGCGTCTTCACGTGACGCTTCGCTCACGTCGCCCGTGCAGATCGAAACGCTCGCGCTTCTTCGCGACGGACGGCGCCACGAAGCGCTGATGACTGTCGAGCGCGCGATCGAGCGCTTCGGCAGGACGTCCGGACTCTTGCAGTGCCGCGGCTACGTCCGTCTGCTGACGGAAGAGACGATGACGTTTGCGCAGCGCGACTTCATGGAAGCGCTCGTGGAGCCGCGGCCGGGACTCATCGCGCGCACGGGGCTTGGCGCGATCGCGTACCGGCGCAGGGAGTATGACGAAGCGGAGAAGCGCTTCACCGAGATCATGAACCTGCAGCCGTTTTCGCTCGACGCGAAAACGAATCTCGCGTGGACGTACGTCGCCGGCGGGAACGTCGCGAAGATGGAGCAAGCCGAGAAGCTCTGCATGGGCGTGCTCGAACGCGATGAGTCGAACGCACGCGCGCTCGGATGTCTCGGCGCGCTCGCGTATCGCCGCGGTGAGCGTCGCAAGGCGGAATCGGTGCTGCGGCTCGCGGCGCCCGACGACGAGAAGAGCGACATCGAGAATCTCGTGAATCGCGGTGCGGCCGAGGCGAAGCTCGGCAAGTACGACGCGGCGGCTGCGTCGCTCGCTGCTGCGCTGAAACGAAATCCGAATCATGCGCGCGCGCTCGTCGAACAATCGACGCTGCAGCTCAAGCGCGGTCTCACGAAAGAATCGCGAGAGAGTGCGCAGGCTTCCGTCGATGCGAACGGTCACGTCGCGGCGACGTGGCGTGCACTCGCGGCTGCGGCGCTCGCGCAGAAAGAAGAAAAAGAAGCGGAGCTGATTCTGCGCCGCGCACTCGCGCACGTCGACACGGCCGAACGCGCCGACGTCGAGATCGATCTCGCACGCTTGCTCGTCAACGCCGCCGACGCGCGCAGCGGCGATCCGCGTCTGCGCGACGCGATCGAGATGCTGACACGCGTGCTCGACGCGGGCGGTCCGTCCGAGGCGAATCTGCTTTATGGAGTGGCCCAGCTGAAGCTCGGCGACGCCTCCGCCGCACTCTCCGCGCTCGACAAAGCGAAGAACGACGAGCGCCTCGTCGGACACGTGACCTCGCTGCGTCGCATCGCCGCGGACATGAAACGCAGCGCAATGGCATCGTCGGTCTCGCAGTGGGGACTGGCGGCAGTCGTGATGATCAACATGATCGCGCTCTGGATCTGGGTGATCGCGGATCCTTCGAAGTCTGGTGGGTTTCAGGTGCTCCTGCCGATCACGCTCGCGCTGCTGATCATCGCCGTCGTCCTGCCGCGACTCGTGTCGCTGAAAGTCGTTGCGGTCGAAGCGCAGCTCGCCGTAGCGCCGCGCGAGATCCGTCCCGAAGCGCTCGTCGGTCCCGCTGCGGAGATCGACATGCAGCCCGCGCTCGATCCGCTCGTCGGCGCGCTCGCGTACGACCTCTGAGCCGTCGTATACAATCCCGCCTCTCGCGGCGCGATATGCGTTTCGACACCAAGCAAATCCAGATCCCGATGACCGGTTAGAATCACAACATGGAAGTGAAGGTCAAAGATGAGGCCGCGAAGATCGTCGCGAATCTCCCGAACGAGGCGACGTGGGATGACTTGATGTACGAAATCTATGTTCGCCAGGCGATCGGGTCCGGACTGGCCGATAGCGACGCCGGCCGCGTTTCTTCGCTCGATGAAGTCCGGCGCGAGTTTGATTTGAAGAAGTGAAGGTTCGCTGGACCGCGACGGCGCGGCGCCATTTGCGCGCGATTCGCGAATACATCGCGAAAGATTCCGAGTACTACGCGCAGCGCGTGATCGGACGGATCATCGATCGCTCGGAGCAGATCGCAGAATTTCCGATGTCCGGTCGCGAAGTGCCGGAATATGATCGAAGCGACATCCGCGAGTTGTTCGAGTCGCCCTATCGGATCATTTACCGAATCAAGAGAGATGCGATCGATGTGATTGCGGTCATCCACGGCGCACGAGATTTCTCGCCGAAACGGTAACGATCCACTGTGGCTTGGCCACGGCACTCCTGGATTACAATCCCGCCTCTCGCGGCGTGCGATATGCAAGCCGCGTTTTCGACTTGAACGCAATGGCTCGAGAAAAAACACAAGCATCGGCAACGGCCGACCCGGCGTGCGCGCCGGAATGGCTCGACATCCTCAAGCAGATGATCTTCATCCGCCGCTTCGAAGAAGCGACGGAGCGCGAGTTCCGCAAGGGCAAAATCGGCGGATATCTCCACGTCTACATCGGACAGGAAGCCGTCGCCTCCGGCATCGTCAGCGCGCTGAAGAAAGACGACATCGTGTTCTGCGGCTATCGCGATCACGCGCAGGCCCTCGCCCTCGGCGCGGATCCCGGCAAAGTCATGGCGGAGCTTTTCGGTAAAGCGACCGGCGTGTCGAAGGGCAAGGGCGGCTCGATGCATCTCTTCGACGTCGAGCACGGCCTTTACGGCGGTTACGGCATCGTCGGCGGACATCTCACGCTCGCCGCGGGCGCCGCGTATGCGTTGCGCTACCAGGGCACCGATCGCGTGGTCGTCTGCTACTTCGGCGACGGCGCGATGAACATCGGCTCGTTCCACGAAGCGCTGAACATGGCCGGACTCTGGGGCAACCAGGGGATGTGCCCGATCATCTTCATCATCGAGAACAACGGCTACGCGATGGGCACCTCAGTCGAGCGTCACTCCGCGCTCACCGATCTCTCGCAGCGCATGCGCGCGTACAACTTCCCCGCGGAAAAAGTCGACGGGCAGGACATCTTCGCCGTGCGTGAAGTCGCCGATCGCGTCGTGCGCCAGGTGCGCGAGACCGGCAAGCCGTACTGCATCGAAGCGATGACGTATCGCTTCTCCGGTCACGGCGCCGCCGACGTGAAGCAGCCGTATCGCTCGAAGGAAGAAGTCGAACAGCATCGCGCGCGCGACCCGATCCATCTCCTGCGCACACGCCTCGGCGAAGCCTGCGGCCTCACCGACGACGACGTGAAGAAGATGGAGGACTGGGCGGTCGAGCAGGCGGCGAACGCCGTGCGATTCGCGGAAGAGAGTCCGGTGCCCGATCCGGCCGAGTTGTTCAACGACGTCGTCGCGGAGCACGGACCACATCCGGTGCACGAGAGTGAACATGAGTGATGTAGGACAGGCTTCAGCCTGTCCCCATTGAGAAAACGAAATGAGTGAGAAGAGCTACCGCGAAGCGATCCACGATGCGATGACCGAGGAGATGGATCGCGATCCGAACGTCCTCATCATGGGTGAGGACATCGGCGTCTACGAAGGCACGTTCCGCATCACCGCGGGCATGCTCAAAAAGTACGGACCGAAGCGCGTGATCGACACGCCGATCGCCGAAGCCGGCATGGTCGGCACCGCGGTCGGCATGGCCATGCTCGGATTGCGGCCGATCGTCGAGATGATGACGATGAACTTCGCCATCGTCGCCGCCGATCAGATTCTCAATCACGCCGCGAAGGTGCGTTTCTTCTCCGGCGGACAGGTCGACGTGCCGATCGTCGTGCGCGGACCGCAAGGCGCGGGCGTGCAACTCTCCGCGCAGCATTCGCAATCCTTCGAATCGTTCTACGCGCACTTTCCCGGCATTCACGTCGCAGTGCCCGGCACGCCGGCGGATGCGAAGGGCATGATGAAGACCGCGATCCGCGGAAAAGATCCGGTGATCTTTCTCGAGAGCGCGGCGCTGTACAATATGAAGGGCGAAGTGCCGGACGATCCCGATTTCACGGTGCCGTTCGGACAGTCACGCGTGGCGCGCGAAGGCAGCGACGTCACGATCGTGTCGTACAGCCGCATGCTGCAGATGTCGCTGCAGGTCGCGGAGACGTTGTCGAGGGACGAAGGCTTCGAAGCGGAAGTGATCGATCTCCGCACGCTGCGCCCGCTCGATCTCGATCCGGTGTACGCATCGGTGGCGAAAACGCATCGCGCGATCGTGGTGCAGGAGCAGTGGAAGCCGTTCGGCGCCGCCGCGGAGATCGCGGCGAGCATCACCGAGGCGATGTTCGACGAGCTCGATGCGCCGGTGGCGCGCGTGACCGGCGAAGACGTTCCGATGCCGTACGCGCGCAATCTCGAGCTGCTGGCGACGCCGCACGAGGAAGAGATCGTCCGCGCGATCAAAAAGGTGATGTACAAGAATGTCTGAAATCATCATGCCCAAGATGGGCGACGCGATGACCGAGGGGAAGGTCGTTCGCTGGTACAAGAAGGCGGGCGATCCGGTGAAGAAGGGCGAGCCCGTGCTCGAGATCGAGACTGACAAAGTGAATCTCGATCTCGAAGCGGAAGCCGACGGCACCCTCGGCGATGTCAGCGCAGGCGAAGGGCAGGTTGTGCCGGTTGGTGGGAAGCTGGCGGCGATCCTCGGAGAAGGGGAGAAAGCGGCGCCACCCAAGCCGCCGGCTGAAGCCGGCGCCACATCCGCCCCCAATGTGGCGCCGGCTTCAGCCGGCGAGCAAGAAGCTGCACAGAGTCGCCGCGCCAC
>DATKFO010000071.1:0-4090 GCA_035544355.1 Thermoanaerobaculia bacterium | reverse complement strand
CGATCGCGTGATGGACTTCCTCATGCACCATGAGGTCAAGCCCGCGGTGAATCAGATCGAGACTCACCCGTTTCACCAGCAGGTTGAGGCGCAGAAGTTCCTGCGAGAGAACGGCATCCAGATGGAGTCATGGGGACCGTTCGCGGAAGGCAGGAACGACATCTTCCACAACGCGTTGCTGAAATCCGTCGCCGGCAAGCACGGCAAGAGCATTGCGCAGGTGGTCCTCCGATGGTTGACACAGCGCGGCATCGTCGCAATTCCGAAATCCATACGGAAGGAGCGCATGGCGGAGAACTTCAACATCTTCGACTTCGAGCTCAGCATCGATGAGATGCAGACAATCGCCACCCTCGACACAGGAACGAGCAGCTTCTTCGACCACCGCGATCCGGCGATGGTGAAGTGGCTGAGCGAAGCGGTGCGCCCGACGTAACGTCGAAGGGGAACCAATACAGAAGCTTCGTCAACGGCAGTGACTCGTACGTCTCCTCGTCGAGCGCAAATGAACTCAGCGCCGCGGAATCGCAGATGAACAAGACGATTGCAGCCTATCTGAGCATCGACAACACGATCGAGGATCTGCTGATCGAAAGGGCCGAAAACCGTGGCTGGGAGACAGGGAGTCGAACCCCGATTCATCGGTCCAGAGCCGATTGTCCTACCATTGAACGATCTCCCAGTAATGGCGGGCGAAGGATGCTACAGGGCGGCTAACGCCTCGGTCAAGACTCCCATTCCTCGCGCGCGACTTGACCGACGTGGGACACTTTTCGGGAGGCTTGAAACGCGTGCTACCCGAAGTCTTCGAGTGTCCGCAGTGCGAGCGGCAGTTCGTGGTCGAACTGGTCGAATCAGCCGACGACCGCTCGATCTACTGCCCGCAGTGCAAGCGCTACCTCGGCGAGAAGGACGTCAACTTCATCCTCCTCGGCGAGATCGATGAGTTGTCGGAGCGCCTGCGCTTCGAGCGCGATCGCCTCGAAAAAGACGAGGCCTACTACGCGCTGACCGACTGCGACGCCGAGCTCCGGCTCTACGGTTCCGAGATCCACAAGGTCGTCACCATCCTCCGCAAGACGCTCGCCGATCTCGACAGCCTCAAGTCGACCTATCTGTGAGACGCCTGCCGCTGCACGGTCTCCTCGTCGCCGATTTTTCGCGCGTCCTCGCCGGTCCCCTCTGCACGCAGATGCTCGCCGACGCCGGCGCGCGCGTGATCAAAGTCGAAGAGCCCGAGCGCGGCGATGAGACGCGACATTGGGGTCCGCCGTTTCTCGGCGACGTCGCTGCGTACTTTCTCTCCGTGAATCGCCGAAAGGAATCGCTCGCGATCGATTTGAAATCGGACGAAGGCCGCGACGTCGCGCGCAGGCTCATCGAGCGCGCCGATGTCGTCGTCGACAATTTTCTTCCGATGCAGCGCGAAGCGCTCCTCGGCGACGTTCGCAAAATCAATCCGCGTGCGGTTCATTGCTCGATCGTCGGCTACGACAGCGACACGCCCGACGCCGCGCGACCTGGGTACGACCTGCTCGCGCAAGCAGGCGCGGGATTGATGTCGATCACCGGCGATCCCGAAGGCGAGCCGATGAAAATCGGCGTCGCGCTTTCCGACGTGCTCACGGCGCATCACGCATTCGGCGCGATCTGCGCGGCGCTCTACGCGGGACGGGGTGTATCGATCGAAGTCTCGCTCTTCAGCGCGACGCTCGCGTCGCTTGCGAACGTCGCGCAGAACGTGCTCGTCACCGGAAACGAAGCGAAGCGCTACGGCAACGCGCATCCGTCGATCGTGCCGTATCAACTGTTCCACGGCAGCGATCGCGCGTTCGCGATCGGCGTCGGCACCGATCGCCATTTTCAACTGCTGTGTGAGCGCGTGATCGAACGGCCGGAGCTCGCGCGCGACGAACGGTTCGCGACGAACATCGCGCGCGTGCGCAATCGCGAAGCGCTGGTGTCGCTGCTCGAAGCGATGTTTCGCGAGCGCAGCGCGCGGCACTGGATCACGCGTTGCCGCAAAGTCGCGATTCCATGCTCGCTCGTGCAAGGCGTGCGTGAAGCATTGCGATCGCCCGCGGGACGAGCACTCGTCGTCGACGCCGGCACGCACGAATCGGTGCGCTATCCCGTTCGCTTCGACGGCGAGCGCGTTCCCGGTGGCAGCGCGCCGCCGAAGCTCGGCGAGCACACGAACAAAATCGTGCGCGAGCTCAACCGCGCATTGCCCAAAGGAAGAGGCCGAGGCAGGAGGCGAAGATGAATACGATCAGCGCGCCGAGAATGATCAGCGGTGCTCGCTTTCCTCGGCCGAACGCGCGAAATGCGAAGAAGAGCGCCGTCGCACCCACGCCCGCGATGATGGTTCCGGCAACGATCGCGACGATCAGCGCGCGCTGGAACTCCGCTTCTTGCACGGGAGGACAGTAGCATCGAAGCCGCGATCTTCGATTTCGACGAAACGATGATCGATCTCGAGCGCGAGCATCTTCTCGCGCACCAAGCGCTGTGTCGTGCGATGCACTCGGATTTTGCGCAACTGCCGCCGGAGTTCGGAAGACGATCGGGCACGCGCATCATCGACGACATCCGCGAGATGCGCGCGTTCTTCGGATGGAGCGTGAGCGAAGAAGAGCTTCTCGCGCAACGCCAGCAATTCTTCGACGAGATCTGTCGCAACGCGAAGCTCGAGTTGATGCCCGGCGTCGAGCGCGTCGTGCGCGAGTTGCACGCACGCGGACTCAAACTCGCAGTGACATCCGCCGCAGTTCGCACATCGATCGAGTGGATTCTCGAGCGCGTCGGATTGCACGACCTCTTCACGCTGATCGTCGATGGCGGCGACGTCGAGCGCGGCAAGCCCGATCCCGAATCGTATCTGCTGACCGCGCAAAAACTCGGCGTCGCGCCGAATACGTGCGTCGTGTTCGAAGACTCACACGTCGGCGTGCTCGCGGCAAAAGCGGCGGGCATGTACTGCGTCGCTGTGCGCAATCCGCACGCGACCGTTCGGCAGGATCTTTCCGCTGCCGATCAGGTGCTCGCGAGCTTCGCAGAGCTTCAGATTTTACAAATTTGCGCAAAGCGCAGGCATGCGTGACTTGATTTTCTGAGCTCTTCCCGCGCTCGATGGCGTGGATATGCCCGCACTGTCGACGTGGGCGCTCGTCGCGTTGTTCGGTGTGCTCGCACTCTTCGCCCTCAAACGCCTCGGGTGACAATCAACACAGCATCGCGTGAGTGCTCGCGGAATGATCGTCTGCGGGCACGATGTTGATCAAACCGTACCGAGATGGTACTGTTTCGCTCTTTTGGGAAATCACACGCGATGCTGAAGATCTCCAAGCTCACCGACTACGGCCTTCTCGCCAGTGTTTACCTCGCGCGTCATCATGCCGAGGTCGTTGCTGCGCGGGAGATTGCCGAGTTCTACCACCTGCCGCTGCCGATGATCACGAAGGTCCTCAAGACCCTTCATTGCGGCGGCGTCATCAAGTCGCTGCGCGGAGTTGCGGGCGGCTACACGTTCGAAGGCGATGCCGAGCTCGTCACGCTCGGCCAGCTCATCGACGTGCTCGAAGGTCCGTGGGATCTCGTCGAGTGCGAGTCGTACGACGATCACGGTCACGCGGTCTGTGCCATTCGCGTCGCGTGCCCTTCACGCCGCTTCATGTTCGGCATCAACAGTGCGATCAAAGGAGCCTTTGAGCAGGTCACCCTCGGGGACTTGATGCGCGGCGTGATGCCGCTGCCGATCATCGACAAACAGCGCCTCGGCGCGAGTGCGAGTTAGCCATGACCACGATCGAACAGATTGCGAATCAGGAGTCCGAGTACGGTTTCCCGCAATTCACTCCGAGAGCAGCGAGGAGTCTCGTGCGGCGCAGGCCGGAACCGATTCGCGATGCCACCGGTGATCCCTCGCTGCGCTTCGGGATGAACTGAAGAGAAGACCATGACCACGATCGAACAGATTGCGAATCAGGAATACAAGTACGGCTTTGTCACCGATATCGAAGCCGATCAGGCTCCACCGGGATTGAGCGAAGACATCATTCGTTTCATCTCCGCGAAGAAGGAAGAGCCG
>DATKFO010000070.1:0-4620 GCA_035544355.1 Thermoanaerobaculia bacterium | reverse complement strand
CTTCAGCCTGTCCATGAGAACCGGGACAGGCTAAAGCCTGTCCTACGTTCCCGAGCGTGTAACCGCCTCTCCGGGTAGCTACCGGACTCTGATCGTCTGCGCCACGTAATTGCCGACCTCGTCTCGATACGCCTTGATCAGAATCGAATCGCCTTCCTTCAGCGACGACGCCGTCGTGTATCCGCCCGCTTTCGTGCGGATGACGAAGTCCTCGATCACCCAGATGTTGTACGTGCGATTCGTCGTTCGCTCGCGCACCACGAGTTGCGGCGATGAATCGAGCGATTCGATGACTGTTGCGGAGATCGACACCGACGAGAAGCCGCTCGGTTCCGGCTGGCGTGTGACGTCTTCGTTGTAGGTCACCGACGTCGCGAGGAAGATGTTGTCCTCGCCGTAATTGCCCATCACGCGCACGTCGTCGCCGACCCGCACATCCTCGGCACGAATGCGCCGGCCATCGGATCCATTTGCGTTCGTCAGATCGATGCGCACATCGTTGCGGCCCGTGTTCACGCGCACGAGCTGTTCGTTGCGATCGATGCTCGACACGCGTCCTTCGATCACCGTGAATTGCCGGCGCTCCGGCGGCGCGGCGCCGCTGTCGCGCACGCTCTCCGTCACCGTGATCGAGCGTGCGCGCGCTTCGCGATCGCTGTTCGTCGCGGGATCGACGTCGACGCGAATGCGATCACCGAGCTCGAGATCGCGCACGCGATACGTGGTGCTGCGGAAATACACGGGCGTCGTCGAGCCCGCGCGGATGTTGATCAACTCGCGGTTGTCGGTTTCGAGCACGATGCGTCCGTCGCCGATGTTGATCTGGCGAATGATGCCTTCGATGCGCGTCGCGCGATTCGGACTCGTCGCCGTCGTGTTCGTCGTCGGCGTCGAGATGCTCGCGGGTGATCGCGTCTGGCCGACGCCGACCTGACTCGCGGCGACTTGTCGTCCGACGAGCGTGACGTGATCCGAATACACCGCGTGATTGCCGGAGCCGGTACCGCGCACTTCGACGCGATCGCCGAGGCGGACGTTCGCGAATCCTGCGCTGCCGGTGAAAATCTCGGGCTGGCCGTTGATCACGGTGCCGAAGCCGTTGTACTGCGTCGATACGGAGTCGGTGATGATCGCAATGCGTCCGTAGCGATCGTCATCGGGCTCGATCTGCAGCCGATTCGTGCCCGCGTCGACATCGACAACGGTGCCGACGATCGCTCCGCGCATGCCTTCGCCGATGTCCGCGGCTGTCTTCCACGAGTAACGGTCTTGCGCAAAAGAGGACACTGCTAGCGCAGCGAGCAGCACGCTTACTCTCGTAATTCGGATCATCGATGCCTCCACGGACGTTTCTGGCGCAAACGCGCTGCCAGTCTCAGTGCCTCTCTGAGACGCACCGGCCCGCAATAAAGCTCTGCTTTACCGCGCGGTCGTCGCCCATGAAGATCAGTCCGGCGAGGAGGTCTTCGAGCGATTCGGCGCGGCTCGTGCGCAGAGAGAGCAGCGGGGTCGCGTGCAGATCGACGACCAGGAAGTCGGCGGACTTGCCCGCTTCGATGCTGCCGGTCTCGTCGTCGAGCGTCAGCGCGCGCGCGCCGCCGAGGGTTGCGAGATACCAGAGATGGAACGGGCTGAGCGAGACGTTCTGCACCTGTTGCACTTTGTACGCGTCCGCCATCACCGTGAACAGCGACGGATCCGTGCCCGCGCCGATGTCGCTGCCGAGTCCGACGACGACGCCGGCGCGCAGCGTGTGATGCAGACGGAACAGCCCGCTGCCGAGGAAGAGATTCGAGTTCGGGCAGTGCGAGATGCGCGTCTTGCGGCGCGCGAGCAGATCGAGCTCTTCCTCCGTCAGCCATACACCGTGCGCGAGCACGCACTTCTCATCGAGCAAGCCGTAGTCATCGTAGACATCGGCGTACTCGGCTTCGGGGAAGAGCTGGTGCACCCACTCGACTTCGTTGCGATTCTCGGAGATGTGCGAGTGCACGTACGCGTCAGGAAACTCTTTCTTGAGCGTGCCCGCGGCTTCGAGCAATTCCGGCGTCGACGTCGGCGCGAAGCGCGGCGTGATCGCATAGCGCAACAGTCCGCGTTTGTGCCACTTCGTCAGCAGCGCGCGCGACTGCTCGTACGAATCGCGCGGACTTTTTTCGAGCAGATAGTCGGGCGCGTTGCGATCCATCATGGTCTTGCCGATGATTCCGCGGAAGCCGCGGCGCTCCGCTTCCGCGAAGAAGATGTCGGTCGCGTCGTGGTGAATCGTCGAGAAGACGAGCGCGCACAGCGTTCCGTTGCGCAGCAGCTCGTCGAAGAACGCGCGCGCGACGCGCTCCGCGTGCTCGCGATTCTCGAACTTGCGCTCCGTCGGAAACGTGTAGCGATTCAGCCACTCGAGGAGATGTCCGCCGTACGAACCGATCATCTCGAGCTGCGGCGCGTGCAGGTGCGTGTCGACGAGTCCCGGCGTGATCAGCGCGCCTTCGCCGAGCGTCACGACTTCCGCATCGTGATGCGGATTCTCCGCGAAGCTGCCGACGCCCGCGACGCGTCCGTCGTCATCGACGGCGAGGTAACCGTCGTCCCACGAGCGATACGACCGCGCGGGATCGCTCGTGAACGGATCGGCGACCGGCGTGAAGATGCGGGCCCGGAAGACTTTCACATGGGAGATTCTATTGCGGCGTCGGCGGATTGACCCGACCGCCTCCGAGCCGCAGCGCCTCTACGCGCCACGCGAACTCCTGTTCGAGCTTCTCGGTCCACCCTTTTTTCTCGAATGCGATGCGCCCGGCCGGATCGAGGAACCACGTCGTCGGGAACGCGTGGATGTCGTTCTTGCTGACGTAGCCGTCGTCGACGAGCACGCGGAAGTCGTATTTCTTCTCGGCCATCCAGCGCTTCACTCTCCCGTCGTCGTTGTCGTTGTTGATCGTCAGGATCACGACCTGGGGATCGTTCGCGTATTTGCGCGCGAGTCGCTGGTAGTCGGGAAGCTCTTTCACGCACCAGCTGCACCAGATGCCCCAGAAGTTGATGACGGCGACTTTGCCTTTGAGGTCGGCGAGCTTCACCGCTTTGCCGTCGAGCGTTTGCAGCGCGAACGGCGGCACGCCGCGCGGCGATTTGTTGCGCGCGGAAAGCACTTTCTTGCGGCGCTGCGCGGCGTCGCGATCGTTGAGTGTGTGGAGATAGTCGTCGTAGCCGGCGAGCGATCCGTTGCGTTTCGCGTAGAGATCTTTGATCGCGGCGCGATTCGGATTCTCCGTCGACGACTGCAGCATCGCGCCGCGGCGATAGAAATCCTCGGCCTTCGCGAGCTGTGCGCGCGACTCGTTGAACTGTCCGAGGTGATAGAGGACCTGCATATCGTCGGGGTTGTATTCGTACGCGGCGAAGAGCTGCGTGAGCGCTTCGTCGGTGCGTCCGCGTTTCAGCAACACCCAGCCGAGCGCATCGCGCATCGACGCGCGCATCGTGACTTCGAACTTGTCCATGTCAGCGCTCGAAACCTCGGTTCCCATCTCGAGGCGATTGTTCGCGATGAATTTGTCGAGCTTCGCAACGCCCGTCCGCGCGAACGCTTCGGCATCGTCGAGCGCGAAGCCGCGCGTCGCGAGCGCCATCGCGCCGCGGCCGTAAACGATCGTCGGCATGTCTTCGCCCATCGGCTCCATCGCGTGCACGATTTTCTGCAGCTCCTCGTTCGTGACGATGGACGGATCGTTCTCCGCCGCGGAGAAGTACGACTGGTTCACCATCGCGAGCGTTTGTTTGTTGGGATGCGACGGCCACGCGATGAACTCGCGGATGAGCTTCAGGTTCTTCGCCTTGGTCTCGGGATCTTTCGTGAGTTTGTCGCCCGCTTCGCGGCGAAATTCGGAGTACCGAGCGTAAAGCGCCGCCTCGGCAAAACGAGAATCGGGCGCCTCTTTGAGAATGCGCTCGCGCAGCCGCTCCGCTTCTTCCGTTCGTTTCTGCGCTCCGTACTCGGTCGCGACCTGCGCGAGCACCGGAATCCAATCGCCGCGCGTTTTCAGAATCGTCGCGATGTCGGCGTCGATCTCTTCGCGCTTCTTCTCTTCGGGAACGCTCTTGTCTGCGCGGACCGTCGTCCAGTACTCGCGGTGGACCATGAGCGCCGGCGTGAGCGCCGCCGCTTCCTTCATCAGCGCGTGCGCTTCTTCGTTGCGGCGCTTCGAGCGAAGCTGCTGCGACGCGCGCATCCACGCCTCCATGAAATGCGGATCGAGCTTGCGCGCCTGCGCGTAAAGATCGAGCGCCTGCTCGGCGAGCTTGTCGTCTTTGTTCGCCCAAGCCTGCGCGAGCAGAATCGACGCTTTCGTCGACAACATCGCGGGCGTCTGTTTTCCCTCGACGAGCGCGAGCGCTTCCGCGTATTGGTTGCGATTGCGCAGCGATGCGGCGCGCAGCGCGATCATCCTGTCCGACGGCTCTTTCGCGCGCTCCATCATCCTGGCGATGTACGGCTCGTACTGATCGTAGGTCGCCATCGATCGATCGGCCATGAACGCGCTCGCGTACAGCGTCCACGGATCATCGGGATGCTGTTTCTGCATCATGTCGATGACCGCGGTGGTGTCGCCGAGCGTCGAC
>DATKFO010000069.1:0-5729 GCA_035544355.1 Thermoanaerobaculia bacterium | reverse complement strand
AACTCGGGCACCGCGACGCTCACCGGCACCGGCACGCTTTTCCTCGCAGGCGCCGGGAGCATCGCGAACGCGGGCCTGTTCGACGTCACATCCGACACCACGATCTCCGCCAGCTTCAACACCATGTCGAACAGCGGCACGTTCCGCAAACAATCGGGACTCGGCACGCTGCAGATGACGAACCTCATCTTCAACAACTCCGGCACGCTCGACGTGGTGAGCGGCATCGTCGATCTGGCAAGCGGCACGAGCACGGGTGTGTTTCAGGTTGCAAGCACGACCGAGGTGTTGATCAACTCCGATACGTACACACTCAACAACCCCGCAAGCGTCACCGGCTTTGGCAAGATCAAAGTGGCGGGTGGAACCCTGATAGCCAATGGCACGCCCAATACGGTCATCAACTACCAGCAGATCGGCGGCACGCTCGACGGTACCGGAACACTGCAGATCGGCTTGAACGGCGACTGGTCCGGCGGCACGATGCAGGGCTCGGGGATGACGACGGTCAACGGCTCGTTGAGCATCAGCGGCGCGGCTGGCAAGACGCTCGACACGCGCACGTTCAACATCGGCGGCGTCGGTTTCGTCAACGTGAACGGCACCGGCAACATCACGATGCAGAACGGCGGCAACATCGTGAACGGGGGAACGTTCGTCGTCAACGCCGACAACTCGTTCCTCAACGGCGGCAGCGCCGGCGGATTCGCAAACAACTTCATGTTCCGCAAGCAGACGACGACCGGCGCGACGTCGTTCAGCAACATCGCGTTCTCGAACACGGCCACGATCGATCTGCAAACCGGCATTCTTGCCGTGACCGGCGGCTTCAGTCAGACGACCGGCACATTGAAGCTGACGTTCGGCGGAGTCCTCGCCGGAACGCAGTTCGCGCAATTGCAGACGAGCGCGAATCCGACGCTCGCCGGCACGCTGCAGGTCCTCTTCAATGGACCGTACGAGCCGAATCCCGGCGACTCCTTCCGCGCCGTTCAGATTGCGACCGGCACGCACAGCGGCACGTTCACGCCGAATTATCCGGCGATGTGCTGCGGGAAAACGTGGTCCGAGGCTTATGACGCGAATGGGATTCTTTTGTCGGTGAATGGGACTGCGGATCTCACGATCTCGAAGAACGCGCCGACGAACGTCACGTCGGGCAATCCGATCACGTACACGCTCACGGTCAACAACGGCGGACCCGATCCGGCGACGGGCGTCAGCGTCACCGACGTGCTGCAAACAGGCCACACCGGGATCAGCGCGAATGGTGGTGCCGCGTGGAACTGCAACGTCGTCGTCCTCACCGTCACGTGCACCGCGACGTCGAACCTCGCCACCGGCAACGCGCCGAACATCACCATCAACGCGAACGCGCCGAGCACGCCGCAGACCTTCACGAACGTCGCGAACGTCTCGTCGAGCAATGATCCGAACGGCGGCAACAACAGCGGCTCCGCGATCGTCACCGTCGATCCCGCGCAGGCGGACATTTCGGTGGGCTCGACC
The DNA here is from genome assembly GCA_035544355.1 of Thermoanaerobaculia bacterium. Lineage (GTDB taxonomy): Bacteria > Acidobacteriota > Thermoanaerobaculia > Gp7-AA8 > Gp7-AA8 > DATKFO01. The sequence goes on along the minus strand of DATKFO010000069.1, from coordinate 4,220 downwards.
GCGACGCCGCCCGGACCGGTCACCACCGGCGTTCCCATCGTCTTCAACTTCACCATCACGAACAACGGACCGGCGACGGCAACGAACGTCAGCTTCAGCGCCAGCGTGCCCGCGGGACTCACGTTCACCTCGAGCAGTCCGACGAGCCCAACGTGTACGTTCGCGTCGAACACGCTCACCTGCGCGAACCTCGGCTCGCTCAACTCCGGCAACTTCACCAACGTCACGATCAACGCGACGACGAACGCGAACGGCACACAGACCGTGACCGGTTCCGCGTCCGCGACCGAGACCGATCCGTTCAGCTTCAACAACACCAACTCCGCATCGGTCGTCGTCAGCTCCGGCGCGACGCTCACCGTCATCAACACCAACGACAGCGGCAGCGGCTCGCTGCGCCAGGCCATCCTCGACGCGAACGCGAACGTCTGCACCGCGCCGTGCACCATCAACTTCAACATCCCCGGGACCGCGCCGTTCCAGATCGCTCCGGTGACCGATCTCCCGATTCTCACCGCCAACGCGAACATCAACGCCATGTCGCAGCCCGGCTATGCAGCCGCGCCGCTGATCGAGATCGACGGCACGAACACGCGCTTCTTCGGTCTGCAGATCAACGCGAACGGTGCCGCGGTCCACGGCCTCTCGATCACCGGCAACACCCTGGAAGGCATCTTCCTCGACGGCAACAACAACACGATCGAGAGCTGCTGGATCGGATTGAACACGGCGGGTGCGGTCGAGGGGAATGGGCAAGGCATCGCGATCAACGGCGCCAGCAACATCGTCGGCGGCACGACCGCCGCGCAGCGCAATGTGATCTCGGGCAACACCGGCGAGGGCGTGCACATCTTCAACAACTCGAGCGGCAACCTGATCCGCGGAAACTACATCGGCACCAACACCGCCGGTACCGCGGCCGCCTTCAACGCCGTCGGCGTCAAGATCGCCGACAACGCCGACAACAACACCATCGGCGGCGCGACCACGGCCGAAGCCAACGTCATCAGCGGCAACGGGCAGGGCGTGGTGATCATCTGTAATCCAACCACGTGCGACGGCAACGTCATTCGCAAGAACCGCATCGGCGTCGATGCCAACACCGGCACGACCGCGGTCGCGAACGTCGTCGACGGCGTCGAGCTCACCGGCGGAGCAACGGCCACGACGATTCGCGACAACGTGATCGCCGGCAACAACGTCGGCGTCGACATCGCGAACAGCGATGACACGACCCTGCGTGGAAACCTGATCGGCGTCGGCGCCGACGGCGTCACCGCCGTCTCGAACGCAAGCTTCGGCGTGCTCGCCGACGTCTCGTCGACGAAGACCTTCATCGGCGGAGTCCTCGGCGGCGAAGGCAACACGATCGCACACAACGGAGCTGACGGTGTCGCCGTAGCGAATTCCGCGAACGGCGCGGTGATCCTCGGCAACTCGTTCTTCGCGAACGCAAACGATGGCATCGACCTCGGCAACGACGGTCCGACGGCCAACGACTCCAACGACGCCGACAGCGGCGCGAACGGCAAGCAGAACTTCCCGACGCTCACCGACGCGTCGCTCACTCCGGCCGGCATTCATCTCGCGTGGAACATCGACTCGAGCGGCACCGCCGCGCAGAGTCTCCTCTTCGAGTTCTACAAGACCGACGGCGCAGGCGAAGGAAAGACGTTCGTCGGACGCGATTGCCTCGCGTTCAATAATCTCGGCGCGGGCACGACCTATCCAACCGGCGGCCTCGTCGCCGGCGACACGATCGTCGGCACCGCCACGAGCTATTCCGACACGACGTGCTCGACGGTGCTCGACGGCACGTCCGAATTCACGACCACGCCGATCGTGGTCACGAACTGCACGCCGCCGAACGCGACGATCACCGCGCCGCCGGGCGTCTGCGCGAACAGCACCGGCAATAACGCGAGCGTTCCGGTCACCGCAGGCGCGTCGTACTCGTGGGGAATCGTGAACGGTACGATCACGAGCAGCACTGCGACCGCGGCGATCACGTTCACGGCCGGCGCGACCGGAGCCGTCACCCTCAACGTGACCGTCACCGACAGCATCGGCTGCGTGAACACGAACAACGTCAACGTTCCGATCACGCCGCCGCCCGCCGTCACCATCACCGGCCCGACGACGTCGTGCCCCGGCGCGAACGTCACGCTCGACGCAGGCGCAGGCTTCGCGTCCTATCTCTGGAACACCAGCGCGACGTCGCAACAGATCACGGTCAACCCAACCATCGACACGACGTACACCGTCACCGTCTCGAACGGCTCGTGCAGCAACAGCGACTCGCACACCGTCACGATGAATGCGGTGCCCGCGCCCACGATCACCGGGCCGACCGCCACATGCAGCGGCACACCGGTCACGCTCGATGCAGGCGCAGGCTTCGCGTCGTATCTCTGGAACACCGGCGCAACGTCGCAGCAGATCACCGTCTCGCCGACATCGACGCAGACGTACACCGTCACTGTGACAAACGCGTCGGGCTGCAGCGGCAGCGACAACCACACCGTCACCGTCAGCTCGAATCCGACCGCGACGATCACCGCGCCGCCTGCGGTCTGCGCGAACGCGAACGGCAACGCCAGCGTCGCCGCGCAAGCCGGCGCGACGTACACGTGGGGCGTCACGAACGGCACGCTCAACACAGGTCAGGGAACGCCTGCGATCACGTTCACCGCCGGCTCGACCGGCAGCGTCGTCGTCAACGTCACCGTGACCGCCGGCTCGTGCACGAGCACCGGCAACGCGACGATCCCGATCGTCCCGCCGCCGTCGCCGACCATTACCGGACCGACGCAGGTCTGCCCGAACACGACGTTCGTGCTCGACGCAGGAGCAGGATTCGCGAGCTACCTCTGGAGCACCGGCGCGACGTCGCAGCAGATCACCGTCTCGCAGAATGCGGCATCGTCGACGTACAGCGTACAAGTGACGAACGCGGGCGGCTGCTCCGGCATCGACTCGCACGTCGTCACGCTGCTCGCGAACCCCGACGCATCGATCAACGCACCGGGCAACGTCGACGCGAACTCGAGCAACACCGCGAGCGTGCCGTCGCAGGGCGGCGCAACGTACAACTGGTCCATCACGAACGGCTCGATCACCGCAGGCCAGGGCACGAACGCAATCACTTTCACGGCCGGCGGCACTGGCAACGTCGTCCTCAGCGTCACCGTCACGATCGGCTCGTGCACCGCGACCGGCTCGACGTCCGTCGCGATCGGCAGCCAGCAAGCCGACATGGCCATCGTGAAGACCGCGACTGCATCGGTGCAGGGCGGCGGCACGATCACTTACACACTCAACGTCACGAACAACGGACCCGACTCGCCTGGCACCGTTCTCGTCATCGACGACTTCCCATTCGGCGCCACGCCGCGATCCGCGAGCGGCAGCGGCTGGACGTGCGACATCGGCGCGTCATCCGTCGTGTGCCGCGGCACGTCGATCCCCGTCGGACCCGCGCCGCCGATCGTCATCACCGCGACGGCGCCGCAACAGGGCGGCACGATCACGAACACCGCGAGCGTGAGCGCCTCGATCGCCGATCCGAACGGCGCGAACGACTCGAGCTCCGCTTCGACCGTCGTCAACGGCACGCAGCCGCAATGCCCGACCACTCCGGCGCAGCTCCTCTCGCCGTCGCAGGGCGCGAACGTCTCGTCGCCCGTGACGTTCTCGTGGACTCCGGTTTCCGGCGCGGATGACTACGACGTCTTCACGCTCGGCGGCATCGTCGGAACGACAAGCGGCACCTCGCTCACCGCAACGATGCAGAGCGGCCCGATCACGTGGTGGGTCGTCGCGCGCTTCGGCGATCGCTGCGATCCGCTCGTGTCCACGCGCGGACAATTCACTGTCGGCGAAGGCCAAGGCTGCGCATCGCACGGCGCGCCGCAAACGATTCAACCGTCGCTCAACTCCACCGCCGGTCCCACCGTGCAGTTCATGTGGACCGCCGTGCCGGGCGCGATCGGCTATCGCCTCTACATCTCCGTCGGCGGCGAAGCGACGCAGGACATCGCCACGACTGACGGCGCGACGTTCTTCACCACCACCGTGCAGCCGGGCCGCATCAGCTGGTTCGTGCGCGCGCTGTTCGCCGGCTGCCCCGAAACGCAGTCGAACACGTCGGCCTTCAACGTCCCCGAGCCCGACCCGTGCGCGAATCGCGGAATCGCGACACTCACCTCCCCAGCGAACAA